>NZ_ASSB01000024.1:0-21661 GCF_000520755.1 Paenibacillus sp. 1-18 | reverse complement strand
CCCCCATCCACTCGGTATCGGCTGCAAGCCCTTCGGCAGCACGCAAAAACTCGCCGGAAATCATAATCGCATTCCAGTTGATCATCCGGTTCGGATTTTTCATTTTGCTCATCGTAAAAATGTAAGTCTGCTCCGGCTCAATTCTGCTCAGCTGCTGCTTCCAGGCTGTGGCTTGCTCTGGCAGCAAATTTTTCAGGAGCCGATACACTCCCATCATCATGATGGGAAAAAAGTCCGGGTGCTGATCCGGCGCTTTTTCCTCCACTACACAAGCTATGCTATGCGTCAAAGCTGCAGCAGCAGATTCGAGTAAATCATGTCGACCTTCTTTAACCAGCACCGCCGCAGCCAGCGCATAGGCTGGGGTAGAGTAATACCGTTTCACTTTCAGAATGGGGGTCAATGATAGCTCCGGTTTCATCCTGATGCGGGGTATATGCACGAACCAGCTTTTCCAGCATGGCAAGCTTACGTTGGCGTGTCCATTCGTCCTCCACTCGATTCAGTGTGGTTTCCGATCTGAACACCATTTCAGCGATGTTTTATAAAATACAAAGGATACTCCGTCATGATCCACATGCTTCACAGCCTCTATCCTTGGACGAAGCATATTGGCATCATAATCCAGCCTGACCGCAGCCTTCGTGCCCTGCCATTCCACGAAGCCCGCTCCTGTCCTAGGCTGAAAACGGCTGATCAAAAGCTCCTCCACATCCCATGGCTTCATACTCACGCCGGACGATTCAAACTCAAAATGATCGGTGATGGTAAGCCTTGCTCCCTCGTTTCCCTCCAGCACAGTCCATGCAAAGGAGCGGGTGAAAACCGTTAATTCTTCTGCCGGATACGCAGATGTCAAATCAAGCTTTAACCTTGTGCCCGTCCGGGCCTCCTTCTGTTCATCCACAGCAATATCGAGTACAACCGCCTTTGCTCTTGCACCCGATTGCTGCATGGTCCCATTGACTACGGGCACGGAATGACCGCCTGAGGATATATTGACGATCGACTCTCGTCCCGGTGAAAAATAGGCTTTCGTATACAAGCCCGCTCCCAGATCACACAGCAGATTTTCGCCATCGCCATGAAGAATAAAATGTCCAAGATCGTTATGGTTGTGAGGTTCATTGTTATGCCCACCCTTGGCTGAAAATGCAAGCATTGCGCCTGATCCAGCCTTTGTCCTTGCAGCTCTGCCATGGCTGGAACTATGGCTAGAGCTACGGCTAGAGCTACGGCTACGGCACATCATCCATCCTAGCTGTGGCAAATAATCGACGGCTGCCTCACCGCTTCCAAAGGCCAAAGGATTTGTCCATACCAGGTTGCGCAATACGTGAGCCCAGCGACGACAAGGGTCCTCCAGCAGACCAGATACATGAAAAGGGAGGGCCGATCGTCGCCCTTGCAAATCATTCAAATTAGAGACAAGACCAGAGGGCAGGCGTTCGGTTTCACTGCTGTCCGAATAATTGGCAAAAATGCCATCCGACAGATGCACCCGTTCCGCAAAGGCGGCGATTTCCCCAATCTTCTCCGAGGTTAGAATATTTACGGCTTCCCCGCTAAACGCACGCAGCATATCGGCAAAATAAATGAAATAACCAAAGCCGTACACCCAGTAGCCAACGCCCTCAGGACACCCCCCATCTTCCCCGTAGCCTTCCAGGAAGTAATCCAGCGTCCCGAGCATTTTCTCGATTGCTACCGCTTTGCCCTGACTGTCTTCCGTCAGCAGCAATGCAGCGATTCCGCACCCGGAAGCACATACGGCCGCCCAGTTATGCTCTGCTGTCTCCCATTCGAAATGGCGAGGCTGCCAAAAAACAGGCTCGAGCACCCGGCGCTCGACCTCTTCACGTACCCCGGCAACCACATGTCCGTTCAGTTCCTCGCCAAGCAGCAATAGAATTTCAGCCAGCATCTGCGCTGTTTCGGACGCGAATAAATCCACCTGCTGCCAAGGTGGTGTCACCGTGTCCTCTTCCCTGACATGTGCAGGAAGCGCCCATGTGTACTCCTGACATATTTCCAGCAGGCCGTTTTCCACCTCTTTCATCCGCCATGGCTCCGAATCGGCAACAGCTGCCAGCACCAAGGCAGCCAGTCGTCCACGCTGTTCAAAGTACACATCCTCATACGGCTTGCGTTCTCCCGTATGTGCAAATTGTTGAAACAGGGGGAATGAGAGCTCAGGCCAAGGTGTTTCCCGGCTATTCTTACAGACACGTTCGATGTCCATCCAAAGCTCGGCGTATACCGGTTCAGCGACAGTTGCACGCAGCCTTTTTGTCCATTCACTCCTTAACCGTTGCCTTGCTGTGTCCTGCACCCCGCCATCCAGCATCGTCACGAGCCGCGAAGCAGGCCAAGCCTCCTTCAAAAGACTCATTCGTATTCCCTCCCCATAAGAAGCATTCGTTTCAAATCAGTTGATCTTGCTCTTTGTCAGATAATCTTGCTTGTATGCGTTTTGATAGCGTTTTCACATATACAGGCAAAACATTCTCCAACAACTTCTCACTTACATCCGTCATCTGTACGAGAATCCGTCTGCGGTTAGAACTATCTACCCTGCGACTCACGAGACAATTACTTTCTAACGTATTCAGCAAACCACTTATATTGGCTCTAGTTAAGGATAAAGCATCGCTAAGCTCAGAGGGCTGAGCAGTCTTTCCAAGACGCTTGAGCGATATAAGCAGGTACAACTTTCCAAGAGTTAAATTAAAGAACTGCAGCTGCTCCTCAACTTCTTTAACTATTAAATGGTTTGTTTTATACATTGTGGAGAACAATCTCATGGATCGTTCCGGACTTACAAATTGATCGCTCTCTTGCAATATCATTCACTTCCCTTACCCGTTTTTCTCATATCGTTTGTCTTCGAGCAGTTGCCGCAGATTTCCGGTTCGTTTGATGCCGAAGCGATTAAATCCTTCCTGCCCTGGTCAGACTCGCCTCCCGCCGACTGTCAGATGAAGAAAAATAAACTACAGCATAACCGAGGTAGCGGGGGCCATTTGACGCTCACGATTAGAATAAAAGTCAGTCAAGGTGTCGAAGTGTGGCTTCACCTTGACTGACTCTTTAGTTCGGGATTTCATTTTATCTCTGATCTCTTTGCATATTCCTTTAACGGAACCGTATTCTCCGATGTTTTGTTGTCAAATATTTCATGTAATTAATCAGAAAAAACCAACTTCCCCAAGCTAACAACATGAGTGGCATTCCCACTAGCAAGGAGACGGGGAAACTAAGCAGTCTAGGAACTTCCATGCCAAACCAAGACATATTCGCCCAATTTGCGCCAAAAGTACGTGCTAAACCTCCGAAAACTGCTAGCAGAGAACCAACTGCAAATCCAATGCTTAACGTAGTGAAAATAGGAATGACAAACATGCTTATGAAGCTTGCAGAAAAATAGAATCCTATCTTCCCCAATATTGCCAACGGGTTTGATGAATTCCGTTTCAGGTACCCCCCCCAAATAAAAGATCTAGCTAAATCGGAGGGTTTTCCTAAATTTTTGAAAATAACCTGTTCTTCGTACCCTTTACGTAAACCTTCCTCAATATGGCTTCGGATTTCGTTAACAGAGTCCTCTCGTTCATCTCTTGGTAGTTTATGCAGATAATCATTTAGCTCTCTTAAATATTTTTCTGCTGTAGAACTAAGTTTCTTATCCATTTTTTTCCTCCCTATAATTACCGCTTTTAATATCATTGATGGCTGATACGATTGATTCCCACTCATTTGTCATTTCATTCATTAATTTTACTCCATACGGGGTAATCCTATAGTACTTTCTAGGCGGACCTGAATTAGACTGCTGCCAATAAGACTCAATATAATTTTCTTTTTGCAATCTTCTTAAGAGTGGATATATCGTTCCGTCTGTAATAGTGAGAGATCCCCATTGTTGAAAAATATGCAAGATGTCGTATCCATACCTTGTTTTTTGTTCAATTAAGTGAAGAATACATAGCTCGAGAATTCCTCTCCTTATCTGAGAAGTCCACTCCATCACTCCGTGTTCACCTCTTTTCGACAATGTAAAATCACGACTTGTTACATCGGAATATACTGATTAATAAGATATAAATCTCATTATAGGAATTTAATGGGGTTCTGTAAAGGGAGAACTGCATTATTTTTATATAAAGTGACTGGAGTTAAAAAAAACTCTCAATCCTAAGCATAGATTGAGAGGCGAGTCTGTTATGAGCGGTATTATTATTTTTTTATAGCATGGATATAATGAATCGTTTCAAATGCAGTTAAATAATCTGTCCTATTCTCAAAGAAAAGGTCATTTATTGTAGCTGGTGACAGATGTTCATAAATTAGTAAATCTGATTTTTCCAGCATATTTCCAATTTCATAATAAGTGAAACATGATTTCATTGGTTCTCCACTGGCGGAAGCCATTTTCACCATATTATCAACTCGGTTAGACATTCCTTTCTCTTTAAAAAGGTTTTCGTCTGAATAATCAAACACGATTGAGCTTCCCGATGGGACTTGGGCAAACAAATGATTTATTAATCTTGCATTTTCCTCTTTAGTTAAATAATAAGAAACACCCAGAAGGCTAAAGAACGTTTTTTGGTGATCAAACCCTTGAGCTATTAGATTTTGAAAAGACAAATGATGGGTGAAGTCCATCGGAACAAAATGAAGATGGCTCGGGATCTTTAAACTTGCGTCATCTAACCTTTGCTTTTTAAGTTCCTGTGTAGCCGGATAATCGACTTCAAATATTTCCAGACTGTTTCGCAATTCTGGATGCCGGAAACAAAAAGTATCCAACCCAGCTCCAAGGATGACATACTGTTTTAATCCTAACCTTACTTCATTAAGCAATACTTTTTCACAATACGCAGCACGTGCTAAGGGCGTTGGAGAAAGCTGGACTTGTGTAATCCATTTTAGAATTTCATCTGGATCGTCCTGGAACCTTTGAGCAATATCTTTATTAAAAAATGGTATCCCTTGAATCATATTCTCTTTGATGTCTGAAAACTCTTTTTGGGAGATCAGATCTTTTGCGATAAAATCATCAAAAATTTTGGGTGTGTCATATTGACTGTGGTATGCTCTGCCAAAAGCTGATATTAGGGAAGTTAAACTGGATTCATTTTGCTTCATACCTTTATCCTCCTAGTGATAAACAAAAAAAGATTCCCCTGGCCAGGAGAATCTCATTATAAACACAAATTCCATAAAAGTAAATTATAGCATAAATAAATATTTTTGTCAAGAAAAAAATGATCTAATTTCACTCCATATAGCCAAGGATACTCGCGTGCATTTCATCCACGGCCGAAAGCCGCGCGCTGTAACCAAGCAATGTTTCGCCATCAAAATGAGCATGAATGAAACCAGAAGCACGAAGCTTGAAAATATGGTCGTGTGTGATTCCCTTGGACAGCTTGAGATGACGGACAATCTCTATAAAGGTTCGTGGAGACTGGCTTTGGTACAAATATTTTAAAATCTTGAGCCTGCTCTTCTCTCCCAGGCTTCGAATCATCCGGTATTCCTGCGAAGATAAAAAGTCTTCTGCTTGAACATAAATCCCGGCCGAATAATGACACAGCAGGAGCGATCCAAAGCGGTAAATGATATTAATGGGTTGAAAATGGTATTGTGGCACCAGCAACACTCGCGTTAGTCCCTCGGAAGGCTCAAACCGGAAGCCATTGGTTGTACGATCCACCCATTCCATAGTACTATACGCATCCTTTTCCTTATTTCTGCGTTCAGCTTCCTGTTTCAGCCCGCTTAGAATGCTCGTATCCACGTGACGAAAATACTCCTCATACCAGCCGGATAACAGCCGCAAAGTAAGCCTGCGAAGCTTCTCCATATCGTCAGGCAACAGGATACCATAGGCCAATGCCTGGTCGTTCAATTCCTGTGCAGTCTGGCTCTCCAGACGATCTACAACCTCATCAATACCTCCTTGATCGGTAAGCATGCAGACGAGTCCGTAGATGACCTTCCAGTCTGCATTGATTTCCATCGTCTCCAGCAATCCGGACAAACCTGGAGACAGCGTGCCACGTACCTGCTCCGCCCATTCCGATGATAAATCGGTCTTCTTGTAAGCCTTGCGGCAAATAAAGGTATGCAAGCTGCTGAGCAACTCAAACACCGGTCCATATGCTACATGTACATCATAAGGAGCATTCACGTCATAACACATCGCTCTCTGTCCTCTTTTCTTTCATGTCTGACGTTATTATAAATATTATCGTACACTCGTTCATTCCCTGTGATCCTTGCATACAAATATGAACGAAACAAGCGCTATAATCAAGAAGATGCAAAAAAGCCTGATATGATCGGACTCCAGTGGTTCCGGCTATGAATAAAAAAAAGGCTGTCTCCTGCAATATCGCAAGAAACAACCTTTAGAATAACTTATCTTTTTTGTTTATCATGAAATATACCTCCATTTCTATTATTGTAAATATTCACAAATCATATTATCACTAGGTTATTGTATAGTCAATATTTTCCTTAATGATTTAAATTAGGTATTTTAATTGTATATTGGAACGAAGGCATCCCTTCATATGCAAGAGAGAACCAAAAAAAGGAACCTTGATAGGTATTCTTTCTCTGAAAGATCCTATAATAAAAAAAGTTTGTGTCGCAGCTCGGCGACACAAACTAAACTCATAGAGATACAAATGTCATTATTTAACCAACCTTATCTTTGCTCGGTGGCTTTAACTTTATTAAAAAAAGCCGTTGTATCCCGTACATTGAGACCAAAGTATCCTTCTTTATAAGTTTGATCTTTTGTGTCGATAACTAATTTATTGTTCAAATAAACCTTTGTGATATCGCCTTGCGCTACTACTTTGAGATGATAATCTGTATTTGGCTGTAAATCCACTTTTCCATCATTGTTATATGTTGCAATGTCATATCCGGTCCCATCAACAAATTTAATGAATTTTACAACATTATTTTTTATATCAACATTTGCTGCATATGAATTCTTTGCTGCTAAGTCAGAACGAAAAACCAACGAACCCGATCCAATGGGATTGTCTATCGAATCTGTATCCGGCACGTTTATATTGGCTTCATACACAAAATTCCTGCCAGTCACTGTTGATACTATAAATGCATCTCCCTTACTCTGTCCCTGTTTTCCATGAATGGTGTTCGCCCACTTCCCGTTAACGGTGGTCCATCCTGATAAGTTTGATTTAAAAGAAGAGCTATTTTCTTTCCATATACTCTTTAGAGGATATAGGTCCAAGGATTTCAGCTTAACATTTCCGCCCTTACTATAGATCTTTAATCCTTTGCTTGCAGAATCCGCGAATATCTGATCGGTAATAACGGTCTTACCATCATTGCCGAACACCTCTACAGCTGATCTGTCAACAATAACCTGTAATTTAACCGTGCCGTTTTCAGCATGTAATGGTCCCTCATGCTTGCCAGCTACATTACTTCCATAATCGAAATCTCCTGAATGAGTCCGATCAACGAATAATTGCTCGTTGTAGACATCATAACCGACAGTCGTATATTCCTCACTTCCTTTACGGATTTGGAAACCAAATTCTGTTGCTTCAGTATCTGATACATCAAACACAGCGTTCAATTCAAATGTATCTTCTGATAGGTTGGATAAAAGATTTCTATCACCGGATATCACTTTATTTGTGTAGGAAATTTTTTCACTCTTATCTTGAATGCTTTTTAAAGAAACTGGTGTCTGTTTTAAGCGCAAACCCTCTTCTGTTTGAGTTAATTCCATTTTTCTCGGCAATGTCCCTGAGCCTCTCCAGGTTGATGTCGGTGAATTATTGGCATATTGCCAGTTGTTCATCCAGCCGAGCCAATATTTTTCACCCTTCTTCCCTTCAATCCCGCTCCATTCTGCAGCAGCATAATAATCAGCTCCATAGTCAGTCCATAGCACTTTGTCGGAAGGGTTTTCATTTTTAAATGTTTTGCCGTCAAAGCTACCTACAAAATATTGCATGCCTGATCCGCCTGCTGGAGCTCCATCATTAATGCTTGCATGCAGCACCCATTTCGTTTTTGTAGGGTCGCCATCAATTGGTAATTCGACTAATGCAGGGCATTCCCATATTCCGCCGTTGTTTCCATGTGTAGAAGGAATCCACTCGCCGGAAACCGCAGTCCAATCTGTAAGAAGGCCGCTTTGTTTCATATCATTTTTCTCTGGCTCTTTTGCAACCTGGTCAACTTCCTGTGGCATGCTCCCTTCATTATAAACATTAACATCATCAATGTTTATATGGCCCCAGCTACCTGTCGCTTGGTCTACAGCTTTAATATATAACACTTCACCAATATACTCAGATGCATCCCATACGTATTTTTTATATTTTTCGTCCTCGAATTTTGTGTTAGCTTGACGAATCAATTCTTGGTCATCAGAAGCTCTCACTAATGAAACATAGCGGTTGCTAATATCATTACCGCCTCCTAATAACAGGTTGATTTCTCCAGAACCTCCTAGTTTAAAATACGGGGAATGCAATTCTCCTGTTGCGTCATCTCCCTTGTGAATATCAGAAAATCCCCACAAGTGATAGTTTCCTTGATGGCCAAAAGATCCACCCCAATAAGATGCTATATCTGTTACATGCTTATTTGTAAAAGCATTTCCTTGTTCGATAGTCCACCCGGTCAAGTCCCCCGTTTCAAAATCATGGTTGGCAATTTCTTTTTCATCGGTAATGATATTCTTGCCTAATTGAACATCTTGGAATAGGACAGAAGAATTCCAAAGGTGCAAACCAAAATTACCTGACGAGAACGTCGCATCATTCACATCATGAATAAGATTGCCATCTACATACATTTTAATATTTTCTCCATAGGTACTCACTTTTAAATGATGCCTTTTATCAGTATCAAGAGAGGCTGTTTTTTCAGCTAGAACGGATATGTTTCCGTTTTCAACTTTTAAGATTTTTAATTTATCGTTTAAAGGATCAATATTCGCTATATACCCATTCGCTGCATTAGCATCTGCTCTAAAAACGAGTGAACCCGTACCATTACCTGCTACCTCAATGTCTGCCTCATATAAAAAGTTATCCCCTGTTTGGCCGCTCATGATAAAAGCATTCTCTGTAGAAGTTCCACTTTTTCCATCTATTGTGTCTTCCCATTTGCCATTTACAACTTTCCATTTTGATAAGTTGTTTGCAAAGTTAGAGGTATTCTTAAATTCTACATTTCGAAAGGCAGCTGTTGAATTCCAGGCTGTTAACCCATAATAACCGTAATTAAATTCAGTATCTATTTTCTCAATAATAGGCTTATCGTTTACAAATACCTGAATATGATCGCCTTCTGCGTTCACCCGTACATTGTAAGTAGATGAGGTTTCGAGGGTTAAGGAACTTCTCGCTATTTCCTGGTTCGATCCATTTATATTCTTATTTAATGTTACGACATCATTTTTTGCATCTAAGCTGACAACATAGCCGTTTTTCGCATTCTTATCAGCACGAAAAACTAGACCACCTGCTCCCTCCCGGCCATTCTTTTCGTTAAGGGTAATATTCCCTTCATAAGTAAATGATCCACCAGTTTGTGAAGACATGGCATAAGAAGTTCTATCAAGGCTATTTGCTTGTATCCCGCCATCTTGGCCAAATTCACTTGCGTAATTCCACTCTTTTAAATTGGGTGAGGTATAAAACATCATTTTATCCTTTGCAGCTAATAACATGACCCACTGATGGGAGTCTTCATGCCAAAATACTTTTGGATCACGCCAATCCGGCAAAGGTGGATTTGGCATTACTGGATTCCCTTTATACATCTTCCACGTTCTTCCTTTGTCTAGGCTGTAGGCAATACTTTGAACTTGGCCTTTTTCTCCTGCATGAGTAAAGATAGCCACCATCGCTTCTTTTCCAAATCCTGCTGTGTTGTTCCAATCAATCACAGCACTGCCTGAGAAAATTTGCCCTTTTTCATCAGGAGATAATGCGATCGGTAAATGTTTCCAATGAACAAGATCTTTACTTACGGCATGACCCCAATGCAACGATCCCCATGTCGTCCCATAGGGATTGTGTTGATAAAATAAGTGATATTCACCCTTATAATAAACCATTCCATTCGGGTCATTCATCCAGTTAGTCTCGGGGGAAAAATGAATCTGATTACGGTATGGTTCATCATAATAACCAGGGTCCGCAGCAAAGGCGGGAGTTAAAGGTAAACCCATTACCATAAAACAAATAAGCAGCACATTTAACTTCCTCTTCACAATCTTTCACATCCTTTTTTGAAATTTTACAACTTCTCTATTGTACTACAATGGCAAAAAATAAAGCGTTTACATTTTCTCCGTAGCTCAATTCCATGGATTCAAGCTGTATACGTCACAAAATTCTGGTCTCCCCCCTTTCGTCTCTCTCATTTATATTAGTATTGCAAGTTCCGTGCCAAACATCTGTATCCATCCGGTATATATCTATAAACAACAAAAGCCCCCGGATTATCGGAGGTTTTTGCCAGTCTGAACTGATCATTATTTATCATTCTTGCTGCTTTCATATTCATGCGAAAGCGCTTTATATTGTTTCTCCCTTACTGTGAAACAAAATTATATACTTCGCTTAACATTTCGCAAATATAATATTTTTCGTCATCAGACAGCGTCAGGTTCATACCGGAAACAAATATCACGGAGGCACGGTTTACCTCTTCGAATATAAGCTGGTCGAGCAGTTCCACTTCCCCCCGATAAACCAATCCATCGCGAATGACCATGCGTTCCAGCGCATAAGCCGTGTGAACGGCAATTTGAACTTTTGTTGCATAATCAAAATTGACTTCCAATCCCTGTTCCAGCGCTTGCACGAATCTCATCACCATTCCCAAAACTTTGTGGGGATTCAAATAAGTCAAAAATTCTTTTAGACTGTCCTCGCACAACTCTCTAATGTCTATGCTTCGATCCGCAGCAGAAGGAAGCTGATTATTGTTCAGCAGTAGTTCTCTCAATGTCTGCTCACCGCTTGCTTCGATCAGCTTTTCCAAGGGAATGAACGGGATATCCGGCTGGCTTGGTCGCTTTACTCCAACCACGGCGAGAATTGCATGCTTGGACCGCATATCCTTGACCACTTGATCCAACTCCCTTACGCTGGCCGGGACAACCAATATTTTCTCATCCGTCAAATCGCAGACGATCTTCTCCACAAACTCTTTCAGTTTGACCGCTGCACCTTTGCCGGAGGAGCAAACCGTCACAATTACCTTATGAACTCCCCCTGCTTTCACTCCGGCACCACCATTGTTATATCCCCTGAAATCCTTTAGGGATTGGTATATCTCCTCTATCTCCATACACAAAACACTGGCTTTTCGCACAGCTTCAAGCGTGAGCGGAGTAGAGACCATATCAATAGTTTTCACCTTGACTCCGACACGTTCCATAATAGTTGCTTCAAGATTGAGCAAAGAACCCATATCAACCAACAGCAGCACGCCTCTACCACTGTCAATAGTCTTTACTTTGTCAATAATTAGCTCCAAAATTTCCCGGGGACTGACATCGAGAGGCATATCTACCGCGCAAAGATTAGAACTGCCCAGCAAGCTGTCGACGACGCCGACAATGCTGCTCGCGGTACTCTTCCCGTGTGCAGCCACAATAATTCCCACATTTCCCTGGCGCTCCTCCTCTACAGATTTCAAGAGAATCGCCAGATAAGTTATTTCGGCCTCGGGCACGCTCACCTCGAACTTGCTCTCGATCAAATTTTTGATAGTCTGGGCTAGTCTGTACTCTTCATCATTGACATCAATCGGTTCATAAATCCGTACTTCACCATATTGATCTTCTCTGATTCGCTTGAAAAAGACACTTAAATGAAGGCTGAAGGCATATACGAACCGCTCACTGTATATTCGGCTCAGTTCTTTTTCGACCATTTCCTTTACCTGCTCAGCGAATTCGAGGATGTCTTTATCCACAATTTTCAGGATCCGTTCCCTGCTCCCCTTAGTGTTATAAAACCGGTTATAAAAACTTTTAATATGGTTATTGACATCCGTAGTTATAAATCTGTTGATGTAGCTGTCGTCAAGCCCTTCTTCCTTCAGCATGCCAATCTTATCCTCAATCAGTCTGTAAAGATTAAACGGCAGCTCGGAATCAACCTCTTCTTCCAATTCTATTTTTCCTTCGGGAGTAAAATACAGGTATGAGGGAAGAATTCCCACTTCGTCCCTCTCTCCCCTTGTCTTACCGATATTGAATAAGCCCTCTCGGATGTTTCCCGGCAGGTTTTTAAAATCAAGTCCTATTTCTTCTTTGTTTTCATGAATGGTGTTTAAAAATCCTTTAGCACAGACCAGCTGGATGTTGGACTTTAACTGGCCGATATTGCCGAAGGTGACGCTTCCGATCAGTGCTTTCACTACCTCTGATTCAGCCCTGATTGGCTTGTTTACCCGATGGGCCTCGCTATTGAACAAATGCTTTAAGATCAACAACCGCTCCTCAATAGTACGCTCCTGAAAGGAAGGAATATTGATCGTAATGGGTATGCGCCTGATGAAGGTTTTCAGCATGGAAGATGCGGGGTCTTCCGTTGTTGCTCCAATTAACAACACATTCGCGTCTCTGTTCCGGTCCGTTTCGCCCAATTTGTTATAGCTGTGGTTATCCATGAAATAGAATATCATTTCCTGGCCTTCCGGGGGCAAACGGTGAATCTCATCCAAAAATAGGATCCCTCCGTCAGCCTTCTCCACCAGACCTGCTTTTTCCTGATCTGCTCCGGTAAACGCTCCTTTCACATGACCAAAAATGTGGGAAAGTAACAGTTGGGGATTATTGAAATAATCAGCGCAGTTAAAAACGATAAATGGCGCATGCTCTGCAAATCGCTTCATATGCTTGCCATAATGGTACATCAACCTGGCAAACATAGTTTTTCCAACACCTGTCTGTCCCACTATCAGCGTATGCAGGCCTCTTGGAGGATACAGAATTGCCGCCTTCCCCTGCTCAACCTGGTTTCGCATGCTGCCCCTGAAACCGATCAAGGCGTGGAACGGATCGACCTGTTCACCAGGCAGCAGTACATCCTTAATACTTTTAACCTCAATTTGTTTCTCTTTCATCCGGACCCGAAAGGTGTCTTCTATAACCTGCTTGTGCAGAAACTTGACCGGTCTTCCTTTGATTTTAAGGACTAGACCGGCACGCAGGAGATTGTTCAACTCTTTGCTCACATTGTTTCTAAGCATTTTTTGATTGTCAGCAATTTCCGTAACCGTAATCCCTTCTCCGTCAAGCAAAGCCTCTTCGGAAATTTTCTTGGTGTTTTCGGCAATATACTCCAATATCTTGTCTATTCGTTTCACCTGTTTTCCTCCAGTCGGAATCAGTCCTTGAAAATTGATTTCAACCTGCTTGTTCAGTGAACAGAACATTTTTATCAGCGCATGAGCTACTCCATCCTCATCATTCGATAGAGTTACGGTGTCCGCAGCTGCTTTGACCTCAAGGGGAGCATTTTCTATCTTCTATAGGTCTTCAAACGCTTTCGAGGAATAAGCGCTCAATACCCCCAGAAGTTGCCGAACTCATCTAACTCTAAGCAACGCGTAATAAAATTAATTAGATAAGCTACCATCTTGGATTTGCTCATTAACCCTCGGACAGATTCTTACGTCTTTCGACTTCTGCTAACTTTCAAAGGATACGAAAACACCCGATACGGTTGTGAGCCGACCGGGTGTTATGTGTCCAGGCAGAAGATGTTACTTTATTCTGTGTTAAACAGTCTCATTTCCCCAAATGCTTACCAGATCATTGATTTGAAGCGACACAACCCTTAGTTCTCCACCAACGGCATAGAGTTCTAGCCCCATGCTTTCCAATTCAGGAAAAATCATGTCCGAAATGATTATTTTTCCATGATTGCCGAAGACCTCGACACTTGACCAATCCACGTAAATGCTCAACTGTATCCGTTCATGCTCTGGCTTCATAGGAGCCTTGTGTTTTGCTGTAAAATCGGTATGGAAATCAATGGTGCTCGACTTCGTCCGATCAACGAACAACTCCCCATTCGAGATATTATATCCGATGATCGTCTCCTGATCGGAAGACTTCCGTACTTTAAACCCGAATTCCACGGCAGTACCGATTTCAAATTCTGCAATAATTTCTGCCTTTGCAGCGGAAATATCAGACAATACGTTCATACCTGGCTTAATCGTCAAGTCTTGCAGAGACAAAATTGGTTTTCTTAGCTGACTTAATTCACTAATGGGTGCTTGGATTAAGCGAAGTCCCTCCGGATAAGTCCTAAGCTGTAGCTCCCGGGGAATTGATGTCTTGCCACGCCATTCCTCCGAAGGCAGCGTGGTAGCATAACGCCAATTGTTCATCCAGCCGACCCAAATCTTTCGTCCGTTCTCGTTTGGAATGCCATTCCAGGTCACGGCCGCGTAAAAATCTGATCCGTAGTCTACCCATTTGATGCTATCAAAAGATTCCAATGTTTCATCCAGAGTAAATGCCTTACCGTCAAAGTTGCCTATAAAATACATCATGCCCGAACCGCCTGCCGGTGGTTCTGGATCGTTTGGATTCACACCATTTCTATCCCCGACGCTTAGCATCAGAATCCACTTCATGGTATTCGGATCCTCATCCACTGGAATTCGAAATACATCAGGACATTCAAATACCCCTCGGTGGATACCCGGAATGTCGGCACCGAATTCGCTTGCAAAAGTCCATTCTTTCAAATTTGGAGACGAGTAAAATTCTACACGATCTCTTACGGCAAGAACCATGATCCACATCGACGACTCATCATGCCAAAACACCTTCGGATCACGAAAGTCTAGCGTGTCCGTTGGGAATAAAACCGGGTTACCTTCATATTTTGTCCAGGTTCGGCCTTGATCCTTGCTGTAAGCAATACTTTGCACCTGCGACTTGCCAGGCTGAGCCTTGTTGCCCTCATTCGTATAAATTGCAACCAATCCTGATCCTTCTTCGTTGAAAAATCCGCTGGTATTGTTCTTATCCACTACCGCACTTCCCGAGAAAATCGCACCATCCTCCCCAGGCGGAATTGCCGGTGGGAGTTCATCCCAATGCACTAGATCCTTGCTTACCGCATGCCCCCAATGCATCCTACCAAAGTCAGGCCGTGTATCATGGGGCGTATGCTGGTAGAACAAGTGGTACTCTCCTTCGTAGTAAACCATGCCGTTGGGATCGTTCATCCAATTTTTCTCTGGTGAATAATGAAATTGAGGTCTGTATGTCTCTCTATAATAATCGCTTCGTGATCCTTTTCTGCTGCTATTGTCGTCCGTTAGATTCATTCCTTTAATGGTGTCCACTCTCCTCTTGTTAAATGTTTCAGCCTTGACCTTTAAGGTATCTGTCATAGCCTTTTTGTTTAATTTCCAGCCATTTGTCGAGTCCCAGTCTGGACAGCTCGGTCTTATATTCCGCCCACTCTTCTTCCACTTTGCCCGTTTTGATCCATTCCGCCCGTTTGCGGTTAACGTAAGCAAACAAATCGGTTTCCAGTGTGGAGATCTGCTTCTGATCCTCCAGCGAGAAGAAGACTTTCGGGAAATTATGGTCAGCCTTCATATAAGGAACGAGTCTTTCTTTCATGAGCTTGAGCCGTCCCACTGCATCGGCGGGCTTGGTCGTCACGGTTCCGTAATACTCGTCAAGAATTGCCAATGGACCACCGATATTCGTTTTTTGCCGCAGCTCGACAGGGGCAGTTCCGTTAAGCGGAAGATGCTTCAGCATATGACTCGCTTCATCGTACTCAAAAATGTTCTGCTGAGTTTTATCGCCGTAGGTGCCCCAATTGTCCTGTACGGACTGGATGGGATCATACAGCTGGTCAATCCATTTTGCCGTAAGCTCGAGATTTTTGTTGGCGCTGGTAATCACCATTCTCCCCCGGTCAAAGCCGAGATTGTTTGTCCGGGTTACATTGACTTCACCGCTTGGTCCCGCGAGCGGATTCATCAAATCATATTTATCGTTGTCTCCTGAAATATTCGCCTTATCCCATTGGAAGTAGAGGCCATATCTTTCACTCTGGCCTTTGGCCAGATACGTGTTATAATCCTGCTCGAATGATTCCTCGTCGATCAGGTTCAGTTTATACAGCTCATTAAGGTATTTAATCCCCTCTTTGTAACCATCCTGATCGGCGGTGAAGACCACTTTCCCCTCATTGGTGACTACCGTATGATCGCCGTTGTCCCCAAGACCGAATGATCCGAACAGAAAATTCAGGTCCTCATTGCCATTATTGAGTATGAAGGACAGCGGAATTTCATCTGCTTTGCCATTTCCGTTAGGATCGCCATTTTTAAATGCGAGCAGGACGTTTTTTAAATCCTCGGTGGTTTTTGGCATTTTAAGCCCCAGCTTTTTCAGCCACTCCACATTGATCCATGGCATGTCATTTACAGAATGAATGCTTTCCTTCCCGGCCCCCAGTTCCTCAATCCAAGGAAAAGCATAAATATGCCCATCCTGTGCGGTCATCATGGATCTGTACTCAGGCGCTGCCTTCAATACCTTCTGCAAATTCGGCATATATTTATCAATCAGATCCTCCAGCGGGATAATGGTTCCATCCTTTCCGAGGTTCAGCAAATCGTAGTCGGAATAGCCGGCATCCAGTATGGCATCTGGAAGATCCCCGCTGGCAACCGCCAGGTTTCTTTTCTCAATGAAAGAATCAGAGGTGAAGTTGGTAAAGTCGATATGCACACCCGTTTTTTCTTCCAGTCTTTTATAAATCAGCTTTTTATTTGGATCGGAAGGTGCCAGCGGCGAGCTTTGAGTCATAAAATGCAAGCTAACTTTCTCTTTAAGCGGCAGAGTGACGTTGTTTAGCTTGTAATCTTCGGATGCAGCAGAATTATTGTCTGCACCGCCGCATCCAGCAAGCAATGAAGTAGAAAGTACCAGCACTGACAAGGTTAGTAATGTTTTTTTCATCTCTATTCCCCCGGTGTGTTATTTGATCGACCCTACCATGGCACCCTTTTCGAAATACTTCTGGAAGAATGGATACATGACAATCAAAGGCAAACTTGATATGACAATAGCAGAGTATTTTATCATTTCGGACAATTTCTTAAGCTCCGCTTGCGCCAGTGCATCGGCAATCATACCGGGCTGAACCTGATTCTGTATCAGAATGGAGCGCAGCACCAGTTGAAGCGGAAACAGCTTCGGATCATCGAGATAAATCATGGCGTCGAAATAAGAGTTCCACTGCCCGACAAAAGCGTATAAAGCCAGAACAAAAATAATAGGCTTCGACAACGGCAAGACGATTTTAAAGAAAATAGTGAGCTCGGAAGCTCCGTCTATGCTCGCCGCCTGGAACAGCTCTTTGGGAAGCCCCTGGAAGTAAGTCTTTGCCAAAATAATATTGAATACGCTGATCGAGCCGGGGAGAATTATGGCCCACACCGTATTCAACATGCCTAAATCCTTAACCACGAGATAGGTCGGAATCAGACCGCCCCCGAAAAACATCGTAATCAGGAAAAAGATCATAATCGGCCGTTTCCCGACCAGCCCTTCAATCGCAAGCGGGTAAGCCGCGAAGACGGAAAAAAATACGGTTGCGAACGCAAAGGCTGCTGAATAAAAAATAGCATTAAAAAAACCGCGGACCATGGCACTGTTGTTTAGGATTTTGGCATATCCCGTGACTGTCCAGTCAGATGATGTAATGGCCAGTCCTTTGGTAATCAGGGTGTTTGGAGTCAAAAAGGACGCAAGCACCACATAAATCAGCGGTAACAGAATAGCGAGAACAAACAATCCAAGCAAAATATAATTGATGATGAGCAGAATCCGGTCCTTCCCGGTGTATTGAATATTCATTGAGTACCTCCTTCTTTAATACAGCCCTTCCCCTTCGTTCAGCTTCTTGACGACGGTATTTACGAAAATCAGCAGGACTACATTAATCACGGAATTGAATAACCCGATTGCCGTAGAATAAGCATAATCACCGGATTGCAACCCCACCTTGTATACATAAGTTGCGATGATTTCCGAGGTTGGCGTGTTCAGAGCTGTTTGCATCAGGAAAGCCTTTTCATAACCGATTGACATGATGCCCCCTGCAGCGAGAATGAACAGGACGGCCATAACGGGTTTGAGAGCCGGCAGATCAATGTGCAAGATTCTCTTGATCAAAGAAGCGCCATCAATTGTTGCAGCGTCATGCAACTGCGGGTCCACATTCGACAAGGTGGCTACATAAATGATTGAGGACCAGCCCGCTGTTTGCCATATACCGGACAAAATATATACCGTTCGGAAATAGGCGGGATCAGTCATAAAAGAAATCGGCTTGCCGGTGAAGGTTGTGATCATAGCGTTCACTATTCCAGTCGGCGATAGAAAAACAAACAGCATGCCGGCAACAACAACAACCGAGATAAAGTTAGGTGCGTATACAATAAGCTGAATATTCTTTTTGAGCTTCGCTCCTCGGATCAGATTGAGCATCAAAGCCAGAATGATGGGTACTGGGAAACCGAGAATAAGACCGTAAGCGCTTAATTTAAGCGTATTCATTAAAATGGCATAAAAATTTGGTGATGAAAGAAACCGCTGAAAATGTTCGAATCCAACCCATTCGCTGCCCATGATGCCTTTTCTTGGACTGAAATTTTTAAACGCAATGATCGAGCCATACATGGGAACATACTTGAAAATGACGGTAAGAATTATGGACGGAACCAGAAACAAATATAATATATAATTTCGAACCATGTAGCTTAGCCAATGGTTTCTTTTTTTTGTTTCTGAAGCCCTAACTCCCCTTTTTTGAACGATCAAGTTTGCCAATCTTTTCCCTCCTACTGTTCACGGCTTGTTATGAAAGACAATTTATAAGCCATGTTATGTCATCTCTCTGACATAATTCACCAAGATGTTTTTCAAATGCTTTTCTGGTTATATCCCCACCTCCAACAGAACTAGCAGTTTACACTTTCACAAAATGAATGGGTTTACATTTTACATTTGAACATTATTTACTCTTACAATTTAACAGATGGACATTTAATAAGTCAATATATTTCGGGCAAATAAATTCGTCATAAATGCATGAACTAAGATAAAATGTATTATTTTTAACATTCATCTCTTAAAAACGCACTATTTAAATGAATAAATGTAAACTTTTTTTGTTCATTTGGATAAATTCATTGTTAAAAGCATGAAAGTACTATATATTTAGAAATATGAAGAATCTTAATTCGGAGAATAAGGTGGAACAATATGATGAGAAAGTCAAAGGTTACTATTCAGGATATCGCTGATGCCTTGGGGATTTCCAGAAACACTGCATCCAAGGCGCTTAATGGAGTGGAGAATATTCCTGCCGTTACCAGGGACAAGGTGATCAAAAAAGCGATGGAGCTTAAATACAAACAATTTTCTTATATGGAAACAGCCTCTGAAAAACAAGGCAATATCGCACTTTTGACCTGTAATCTTCCCAATAGCTCACACTTTGGATCGCTGCTGATCAGCGGGCTCGAGAAGGAAATCAGCAACCAGGGCTATACTTTATCCATTTTCTTTGTTCGTGAGAACGATATCAATACGATGACCCTACCTGGTAATTTCGAGCCTTCGAATGTAGCTGGCATCTTCTGCATCGAAATGTTCAGTAAGGAATACAGCAAGCTGATCACGGATCTTGGCATCCCAACCATTTTCATTGATTGCGCTGCGGATATGATGTATCCGGAATTAAAGGCGGATCTCGTATTAATGGAAAATGAGCACAGCACATACTGTGTTACCCGGAAATTAATCAATCATGGCTATGAAAGCTTCGGTTTTGTAGGCGATTACAATCATTGCAAAAGCTTCAATGAACGCTGGACCGGATTCAATAAGGCCCTGGCAGAAGCCGGAGTCACCCCGAATCCTGCCCATAGTATTGTAGCGCCGGACCGCAACTTCTTTATAGAGGAGAGCTGGATGGAGCAGCAATTGGATGCCCTCAAGGAGTACCCCTCCGTCTTTATTTGCGCCAATGATTTCATTGCCATCAGCGTGATCAAATCGTTGAAGAACAAGGGGATTATAGTTCCAGAAGATGTTGCTGTCTGCGGGTTCGATGATGCTTCGGAATCCCGGGTTGTCGAGCCCCATCTTACAACCGTGCATATTTACAGTAGACAAATGGGTATTATTTCAGCCAAAATGTTATTGTCCAGAATCAAAGAGAATACCATGCCATACCGAGTGACCCATGTGGCAACGGATATCGTATACAGGGACTCGACGCCTGTTCTAAACTAAATCTATCAAGAGGTGAAGCAAAGTGAAAAATAACGGAACGATTCTTTGTGTGGGAGAGCTGCTCATTGATTTTTTCTGTACAGATATTGACGTCAATCTTGCCAAGGGTCAGCATTTCTCCAAGCAGGCTGGCGGCGCTCCGGCAAATGTGAGCAGCCGTAGCCAAGCTCGGAGGAAAAGCGTCATTCTTGGGGAAAGTCGGAGCTGATCCCTTCGGCATGTACCTGAAGCAAACACTGGATGAGCAGCATGTGGATACGTCCATGCTCCTTTTTGATCCGGCAACACCGACTACACTGGCCTTTGTTTCCCTTACCGCTAACGGCGAACGGGATTTCGTGTTCAACCGCGGAGCTGACCGTCAGCTGTCTCTGCAGGACATTGATAAAGAATAGGTCCGGCAGGCTGCCATTCTGCATTTTGGCTCGGCAACGGCCTTGCTCGCCGATCCTTTCCGTGAAGCGTATTTATCTTTATTGGACGAAGCGAAAGCCAATGGGCAATTCACCTCCTTTGATCCCAATTACCGGGGGGACCTCTGGAAAGACAGGCTTGAGGAATTTATCGCACTGTCCAGAAGAGGAATACACAATGCGGATTTCGTAAAGGTAAGTGAAGAGGAATTAAGCATCATCACAGGGCTGACTGATCGCCATGCTTCATTGGATCTTTTGCATGGGTTGGGAGCCAAGACAGTAGCAGTTACCTTGGGGAAAGAAGGAACCCTCATCTCAAGCGGTGCCTCCCGTTCGCTAATCAGCAGTATTACTGTTAAATCGATCGACTCTACCGGAGCCGGAGATGCCTTCGTCGGAGCTATGCTGTATCAAATCAGCCAGCTGAGTCAGCCTAAGGCATTTACCTCCAACGCGAAGCAGCAGCAGGAATTTGTAACACTTGCCAATCAAGTCGGCGCTATCGTGTGCACCAAAGTTGGAGCGATTGCAGCCTTGCCGTCGTTGGAAGAAGTTAAGCGTTTCGTAGAGCAACAGGGTGAATCAAAAATTGAAGCGTAAGAACAGAAAAGGTGTCCAACGATCCCAGGGTCGCCGGGCACCTTTTTAGTTATTCTTTGGAAGGTAATGCTGATCAGGGTGATCTTTCGCTTATCTGACGGGAAGCTTGATGAAGATTAAAACTTATTATTTATGAAGCGGATTCTTGTTATTCACGATTAATAAAATAAAACGGGAGCATCGCGTCTTTAGTGGATATTTTTATATCGCAAAATGCAAAAAAATATTCGCGAAATTCTAGAAGTTAACAGCAGTT
>NZ_ASSB01000023.1:0-19545 GCF_000520755.1 Paenibacillus sp. 1-18 | reverse complement strand
CTGACGGCAACCGCGCCTTTGCCAACGGTACACTGACAGTGACACGCGGCTCCGACACCTTTCGCTATGAAGCCAAGGCTTTGACTGCTGATGAGCTGTATAGCTTTTACAAACCGGAAATGCCCGGCATCTTTCAGCTGATTGGCTGGTATTGCTTCTTTCTGGTCGTTTCGATCTTTGCCGAGTTTGGCAAAACGTACTGGCTGCAATCCTCTGCCAACAAGGTTATTCAGAGGCTTCGGCTCGACCTCTACGCGCACATTCAGCGGCTGCCGGTTTACTTTTTTGACAACCTGCCCGCAGGCAAGGTCGTATCGCGTGTTACGAATGACACTGAAGCGGTCAAAGACTTGTTCGTAGCCGTACTGTCAAACTTCACCTCCGGTATTGTGACAATGACAGGGGTATATGTTGCACTCTTCCTGCTGGATTTCAGACTGGGTCTGATCTCCTTGTTCATTGTGCCGCTACTGATCTTGTGGATTGTGTTATACCGAAAGGTTGCCACGCGCTATAATACAATCATTCGATCCAGGCTCAGTGAAATCAATGCGATTATCAATGAATCTATTCAGGGGATGTCCATTATTCGTGTATTCCGGCATCAGAAGCAAACGCAAACCGAGTTCGAAGCATTGAATGATGACTATATGAAGCATCAGAATAAAATGCTGAATTTGAACGCTTTTACTTCGCACAATTTGGTCAACGTGTTGAGAAACCTCGCCTTTGCTGTGGTGTTGTGGTATTTCGGATCTAAGGCACTCGGCACAACAGACAGTGTGATTTCGCTAGGTGTCCTGTATGCCTTCGTCGATGTGCTGGGACGACTGTTCCAGCCTATGACAGGTATGGTCAACCAACTCGCTGTACTGGATTCGTCAATCGTGTCCTCAGGTCGGGTATTTGAACTGATGGATGAAACCGGAGAACCCGTGACAGACGGCACTATGCCGCGCTACAAAGGCCAAGTAGAATTTGACGACGTATCTTTTGCGTATAAAAAGGATGATGTGCTTAAGCATATTTCCTTTACAGCACAGCCCGGTCAAACAGTTGCTCTGGTCGGACATACCGGATCAGGCAAAAGCTCGATTATTAACCTGCTGTTCCGCTTCTATGATCCGCAAAAAGGTACGATCACCATTGACGGAACGCCTGTCAAGGAAATCCCTAAGCAATGGCTTCGCCATCATATGGGCATTGTTCTTCAAGATCCGTATTTGTTCACAGGTACGGTAGCCTCCAATGTCAGTCTTGGAGACAGCCGCATCACCAGAGAACAGGTCGAGAAAGCGCTGCATGACGTTGGAGCTGACAAACTGTTAGCCCATTTGCCGCAAGGCTTTGATGAACCCGTTATTGAAAAAGGCAGCACGTTATCTGCCGGACAACGCCAGCTTATTTCCTTTGCGCGTGCGCTGGCCTTCGATCCAGCCATTTTGATTCTGGATGAAGCTACTGCCAATATTGATACCGAAACGGAAGCGCTCATTCAATCTGCCCTTGAGGTGCTAAAAAAGGGGCGCACGACTTTTATCATCGCTCACCGTTTGTCGACCATTCGCAGCGCGGACCAAATTTTGGTGCTGCATCGGGGTGAAATTGTGGAGCGCGGTAGCCATGACGAGCTTATGGCTCATGGCGGTCGTTATTTCCAAATGTATCAGCTGCAGTCGGGAACGGTTGGAACAGATACAGACTCATCGTTTGCTGCACCTTCCGTGCAAGATGGCTTGCTTGCTGGCAAGATGCTGTAGCAGCCAGCAATGGCTGCGCGACCTCTGTAACATCCGGCAACCGGGCAGGTTCTTGCGCTTCGCAGAATGCGGTCTCCGGCCAAAGTGGACCCGGCTTGGCTGGCGGAAACGCTTAAGTCAGCTCATAAAGCTTGAAATAAACGATGTTTCCTTAGCAAAAGACCAGCATGATGCATTAAAAAACCAGCAAGTTTCTGTTGTAAATAGGAAACTTGCTGGTTTTATTTTTTTATATTATATTCCTCAAATCGGCTGCAGAGTCTTATTTAGCTACCGATGAACCTGTTCCTACGGGCGGAGATGCTGTTCCTTCTACAGCTTTCAGCGTAACTTTATATTTGCTGTCCACCAATGTACTTGTATGGGTATCCGTAATGACCTGGATGTTCATTTCCCCCGGCTTTGGACTTGTTAACTTGTAATAAATGACTGCATTCGTATCATCTACATAGTCGATATGATCTACTTCAATACCGTAACCCGGATTAGGTGCCTGCAAACGGGTGATTGTCACCTTGTTCTGCTGGTCATTCGCCTTCTCTATGCTCATACTAACGTTGTTCTGCTGAACCGTATCTGAAGGCTCGACGGGAGTTTCAGGAGTAGCTTCAACCGGCTTATGATTTTGCACAAATTCAGATGCATTATAGACCATTTCCGCTGCCTCCATTCGAGTTACTTTACGATCCGGATTAAACTTGCTCTGTTCGTCCAACTTTGCAATTTTGGTCAACAGCAGAAATTGAACCGCTTCGCTTGAAGCATGATCCAGCTTTTTGCCGTCTGCTACATTAATGTACATACGGATAGTTGGGTATTCCCCTGTGGCACTCACAGCTTTATACAGAATATTTGCGAATTGTTCCCTTGTCATGCGAGTGCTCGGGTCAATATCCGGTGACAATGGGATTTGATGTTGGACTGCAATCCGGTAGGATTGGGCATACCAAACTGAAGCGGGAATGTTTTCAAAGGAACCCGTTGTGAAATCAGGCATAACCTGAAGATCCATGGCATTAACAACCAAATGCACTCCTTGTGCATACGTAAGGGTTTGATCTGGTGCAAACTTGTCCTTGGTTATTCCCTGAATAATACCCTTCTCCTGAAGCGAATTAACGATTTTCTTCTGTTCAGCTCCTTTTATATCACGAAAAGCAGAAGCTGACGTAGCCACTGCCAATGAGCAGATGACGAGCAGAGCAGCTGCCACACTTTTATTTTTGTTCATGAGGTACACCTCCATTTTTAACTATGTTCTATACTTATCGACGCAATAGAAGCTGCAAATGTTTCACATATGCACAAAAGGATTGCAAAACAGCACCGTTCTTGCGATTAGTGTAACCCGTTAAGCTCTTTTCTGCTCACAATCTTTATGTACACACCGATCAGCACAAAAGCATATAACACAGGAAACAGCAATGACCAAACAACCTCCCCTGTCGGTATTTGTCCGAGATTCATCACTGCATTTACAGTCATATGAGCAGGTGGAAGAATCCATATCATCCATTCAGCTCCCACCGGAAGCAACTCCGCTAGGCGTGGTCCGGCAAGTGATAAAGTGAGCGCAATGATAACCAATGACAGGCTGCGATTCGTTTTCGCTATAAAAATCCGCTGGCAAAACAGCGATAGGGACAACCCTAGTAATGCAAGCGATAAATGAACTATAATACCCACCACCCATTGCAGCACAGAAGGAACGTGCACAAACATTTTGAAAACTACCGGATAAATCACGGCAACCCCTGTCATAAAAACAAGCATGATATATGCTGCTATTAACTCGGCACTAAAATAAACCCAATGCTGTCGATTATGTTGAACTGACAACTGCTTTTGTACAGGGTGCTCGTGGTTCAACAGACTGATTCCCAGCCATGCGGAAGCAAAAAACAATAAAAGGGCAGTAACACTGTAGCTGTCAGCTATAGGGCTGGGCTTGTAAGAATAGATCAGCATCATGGCAAAAAAATAGATCACTACAGGCGGTACATAACGCCGTGAACGCGTATAGCTTTGTAATACGTAACGGATAGCAAAAATCATAAGATCGTTCCCTCTCCCTCACGTCTGCGAATTGCAGCAGCATTAGCAGCGCCAAAAATATCATCGAACCATTGTGCGTCCTGATGTACGGAAACAATAGAGGCTCCCGATTGTATCAAATTCAGCAGCAGCCGATCTCCCGCCTCCTTCTCCACAGACACGCGAATATGATCACCTTGATTAATGACCATCCACTCCGTCTGCTCACTAGCGAGCAAACTCTCTGCCTCCAACGTTGATATCCCTGTGCATACAATCTGCTGCGTTGTCCGTAGTACACGTTGCGGATCGTACTGTGCTACAAGACGACCATGATCCAATACAAGCACTTGCCGTGCCGCCTGCTGCACTAGCTCCGGCTCATGGCTGGATGCCAGTATTGTAATGCCCTGTTCACTTAATTCGGACAACAGCTTAATCATTGATGCTTGCGTGTCCACATCCACGCCACCAAGCGGCTCGTCCAGCAACAATAACTCCGGCCTACCCAAAAGTGCCTGTGTCAGGTTAACCTTTTGCAGCATCCCTTTAGAAAAACCACGCATATCACGATCAGCAGCATGCATTAACGCAAATTGCTCCAGCCGAAAATCAATTTCCCGCCTTAATTCATCCCGCTGCACTCCCTGCATGAGGCCCATATGCTGTAAATACTGCCGAGGTGTAAAATTCAGCTGCGGCAACCGATCAGGCGCATAGCCGACATGTATCGAAGCTCCGGACCGCCACTCAATTGACCCGGAGCTGGGGCTTAGCAAACCCGCCAGTAAAAGCAGCAGTGTACTTTTACCGGAACCATTTTTCCCTACAATTGTAATCCAGTCTCCCTGCTTAATAGTAAAAGTAAAATCGTCCAAGGCCGCTACATTCTTATATCGTTTACTTACATTGCTCATTGTTACTAGAATACTCACCTGTATCTCGCTCTCCTTTATTCGCTTTGTTTACATCTGATTAGGTGCTTTCAGCCCAAGGAGCTGCAGCGTTCTTGCCAGAATATCCGCGGTTTGTTCCGCCAGCTGAATACGCCACTGTCCACCATCAACAATCCGCTCCTTGGCGTAAAAACGGTTGAACGCCTGGGCCGTATCCAACGCAAATCTCGCCATAACCGAAGGCTCCAGCTGCCGAACCGCACGTATCAGTTGCCCTTGATAGTGATCCAGCTGCTTAAGCAGTGTCCAGCCTGCATCACCGAGCATTTCACTTGATACGTCGTCAGTCAAGTCAGACGAATGCCTCTCCTGCACAGGTGCGATGTCACTAAAATTTGAATGAGCACCAGTACGAGCATGAGCTTTTTCCAGAAGACTGCGTATGCGCGCATGAGTGTACTGCACATAAGGCCCCGTCTCGCCCTCAAAGGTCAGTGCTTCCTCTAATGAAAAATCCACATCATTTAGACGATTGTTTTTTAAATCACCAAAAATAATCGCCCCGATACCAACGTCCTCAGCTATTTCCTGTTGATCCTGCAAATTAGGGTTCTTCTGGGTGATAATAGCTTGAGCACGTGCTACAGCTTCATCCAGCACCTCCTCCAGCTTCACAACCTTGCCGCGTCTGGTAGACATTTTCTTTCCTGCAAACCGCATCAATCCAAACGGCACGTGCTCACATTGTTCCGCCCATGCCTCCCCTGCACGCTTCAGTACGGCAAATACCTGCTGGAAATGCAACCTCTGCTCCCCGCCAACGACGTAAAGCAACCGATCAGCCTTCATCACTTCACGACGATAGACCGCTGTTGCCAGATCACGTGTCGGATAAATGGTGGTCCCATCCTTTTTCAAAATAAGACACGGTGGCAGCTCCTCTTCTTCCAGACGAACCACGAGTGCCCCGTCGCTTTCCTCCAGCAGTTCTTTCGCTCTTAATTGGGCAACAACTGCCTGCATCTTATCATTGTAAAAGCTTTCCCCTAGCACATGGTCGAACGTAATGTTCAAGCGCTGGTACATACGATCAAATTCACTCAGACTGACCTTAACGAAAAACTCCCACAGTCGCTGAGCCTCCGCATCCCCATGCTCCAAACGCCGGAACCACTCGCGCCCTTCATCCTCCAAAGACGAGTCATGCTCAGCCTCCTGGTGAAAACGCACATATAGCTTAAGCGACTCTCCAATCGGATCCTGTTGTAGCTGCTCCTCATTTCCCCATCTTTTATAAGCTGCAATTTGCTTGCCAAATTGCGTTCCCCAATCCCCTAGATGATTTACGCTGATGGGAACATGTCCTGTTTCCCCCAGAATGCGATACAAGGCAGCACCGATGACGGTAGAGCGAAGATGGCCGATACCAAACGGTTTGGCAATGTTAGGTGAGGACATATCAATCACTACCCGCTGCCCATGTCCGATATCTGGTTTGAGGAAATCAGGCTTGCTCAATTCAGCCAGCATAAGCGGAATATGAACAGATCGATTCAAAGTTATATTAACATAGGCACCAGCAGCCGAAGCACTTAAGCCTTCCCCATGGCTTATTGCCTCCGCCAATTCAAGCGCAATTTGCTGTGGAGATTTGCGAAGCCTTTTAGCCAACACAAAACACGGAAACGCCAAATCCCCCCATTCCGGCTGCGGGGGTATCTCCAATAAAGATAAAACTTCCTTCTCTTCCAGGCCCGTATGGGCCAATAAAACTTTAGCAGCAGTTACCAACAACATGTTTTCTCTCTCCTTTTCGATAAGATCTCCGGATTTTGCAAAATCCTTGTCTAATAAAAAAAGCCCCCGCCTCTTGAACTGATTCAAGAGACGAGAACTTCAATATCCCCGCGGTACCACTCTTCGTAAATCGGGTTGCACAGCTAAAGCTAGCTATACAAATCGCCGATTTCACTCCAATGACCAATAACGGTGTCTGCCGGGCTGGTCTACTAGAGGAAATTTCGCTAAAAGGAATTCCTCGTTGGACCAGCCGTCTCCCGGGTGCGCTTCACATCAAACCTCATACCGGCTTCCACCATTTCCGGCTCGCTGTAATGATTAGCTTCAATGCTACTCTCCCATTCCACGACGTTAATTCCCATCATTATACAAATTCATTTAGTAGAAAGCAACTTTTTTCTTCTACCGGCCCAGCTCACTATATGTAATTACACAGCTACCAATTGGCGGCAGGCCTGAACGCAACGGCGGCAGGCTTCTGCGCATTGTTTGCAGTGATCATGTCCATGCTTGCTGCATTCGGCAGCGCATACTTCACAAGCTTTAGCGCACAGCTCACAAATTTGCTCGGCAAAATCGGTTCCTCGTTCCAGCATTTGAGCAGCAAACCCGCATATTTCTGCACATTCCCTACTCACTCGAATACATTCACGCAGCATGGCCAGATCATATTCCTTCAAACTCGCAACGTAGCAAACATTGCAAGCGTTCATACAATCTAGGCAAGCATCTACACATTGTTGGTATGAATGATTCATATTACATTACCTCCCAGTTGTTGATCCTGCTGACTATTACCCGCTAATCATTGAGATTAATCATTTGATGCGTACGCTTCCAGCAAAACAAAACCAGAAAATCCCGACTTATGTAAGGAAGTGTACTATATTCCAATGCATGAAAGCAAGGACATTCATCACAACGCTTTATATCCTCCACTCCCGACTTGCATACGGACAACCATTCCTCTATTGTAAAAAAGAGTGTGTAAAACAGTATGCTTAACCACTAATCAAGGAGTGAACATGGTAATGAATATGACTTCTGTAGAGGAGCACCGACGGGAATCTCCGCAGCGGGTTAGCTGCATGGTTGTAACCGTCTCAGACACACGCACCGTGGAAACGGATACCGGCGGACGATTGCTCATGGATTTGCTGAAAACCAGCGGCTACGAGGTTGCTCGTTATGTCATCGTCAAGGATGACTATGAAGGTATCCGGCAATTGGTGTCCGAGGCTGCAGCACAGGATGGCATCGAAGCTGTGCTTTTGACAGGTGGCACCGGTATTTCCCCTCGCGATACCACATATGAAGCAGTCTCCTCCCTATTGGATAAGGAACTGCCTGGGTTTGGGGAAATTTTCCGATATTTAAGCTTTGCTGAGGATATTGGTTCAGCGGCTATATTAAGCCGTGCTGTGGCCGGTACTATAGGACGAACAGCTGTATTTTCCATGCCTGGCTCACGTGGGGCTGTACGTTTGGCAATGGAACGTATTATTGTACCTGAGCTGAGACATGTCATGAGAGAAATATATAAATAAGTTCTCTTTTTCCATACTCGCCACAATAGAAAAAGGCACCTCATACTTTCATGAGGTGCCTCTTCGTTCTATTCCTTCTCTTCCACTTCAGGCTGCATGTAGCTGTCGATCAGCTTTTGCTTCAGTCCCCACACCTTTTCGCTGAGATTAACACGATAAATTTCAGGGTTCATCTTCCGCAAATATTCTGGCCAAAACAGCTTCAGCTGTGAAGCATGGTAAGCTCGAATTTCATCCAGTTCGGGAAGCTCATATACCTTCTGTCCGTTTTTGAAGATGGGCTCGAGCATTGGTACAGCTTCATAATTTTCTACATATTTTTTCATATAAGGATGCAAGGGATTAAAGAGTTTCAAACGTTTTCCATTACGCGGACGCTCTTCATCTGGAAAAGAAATATAATCTGCAATAGCTCTTCCCTTCTTTTTATCCACGATACGGTATACATCCTTTTTGCCCGGTGTGGATACTTTTTCTGGATTGCCCGAAATCTTAATCGTTGGCAGCATTTCACCATCGACTTCACGTTCAACCAGCTTGTACACTCCGCCAAGTGAAGGTTGATCCGAAGCTGTAATAAGCTGTGTTCCCACACCCCATACATCAATACGCGCCCCTTGGGCTTTCAAATTAAAAATCGTATTTTCATCCAAATCATTAGAAGCTACAATTTGTACGTAATCCAGACCTTCAGCATCAAGCATTTCCCGCGCCTGGATAGATAGATAAGCTAAATCACCGCTATCCAGACGAATTGAATTCATTCGCTTGCCCTGGCTCTCCAGCATCTTTGCTGTGCGAATCGCATGAGGTACGCCGCTTTCCAGCGTGTCAAAGGTGTCTACCAGGAGCGTGACCTGATCTGGTAGAACCTTGGCATACACGTCAAAAGCCTCCTGCTCGGACATAAAGGTCTGCACCCAGGAATGAGCATGCGTTCCCTTCGTCGGAATCCCAAAGTGCTCTCCTGCCAGCATGTTGGATGTCGCGTCAAAGCCTGCTACATAAGCTGCGCGTGCTCCCCATATTGCCGCATCTGCTTCCTGTGCACGCCGTGTGCCAAATTCAAGCAGCGTGTCGTTATTTGCCACCTGTTTAATGCGTGATGCCTTGGTAGCGATCAGTGTCTGATAATTCATAAAATTCAGTATCGCCGTCTCCACCAGCTGCGTTTCCATAATCGTTCCTTCGACGCGTATCAGAGGCTCGTTCGGAAAAACAAGCGCTCCCTCCTTCATCGAATGAACTGTTCCGCCAAATCTAAACTGCCGCAAAGCCTCCAGAAACATAGGATCATACTTCTCCTCCTGTTCTGACAGGTAGCGAATATCCTCTTCTGTAAAACGCAAATTTGAGATGTAATTCACAATGCGCTCCAGACCAGCGAACACCGCATAACCGTTGCCAAAGGGCAGCTTACGGAAATACGCCTCGAACACAGCTTTACGCTGATGACTTCCGTTCACCCAGTGGGCGTACATCATATTAATCTGATATTTATCTGTATGTAATGCGAGGCTCGTTGACTGCATCGTATTCATCCTCTCTGACTGTCCCCCGGTTTTGCGATTGCGACGGCGTACCGCCTCATCTGTCCAGCCCACCAATATCCGACTCCATTTTGTTATCGGATATTAGTGTACAATCGTTAAGTTATTCACTTCTTCTGTAGTAAAATCGTATCCTGAGCCGAACATACGGCAGCTCCCAAACTTTCCTCAAAATGACCCAAAGCCCAATCATGTCCTGCCTGATTAAAGCTCGCCACAGCATCCTTGTATACGGTAATAGCAAAGCCTTTGTTATAAGCGTCTACAGCCGTATGGAGTACACATATATCTGTACATACACCAATCAGATGAACTTGCAAAATGCCTCGTTCGCGCAGCCTGAGCTCCAGATCGGTCCCAGCGAACGCACTATACCGTGTTTTATCCAGCCAATAGATGGAAGCACTTTGTTGCTCATAGAGGGTTTGGAGCTTGCCATATAAATGTCGTCCCTCCGTTCCACGTATATTATGTGGGGGAAACAGCTTACTCTCCGGATGATAAGGGTCGCTTTCCTCATGCAAATCCACAGCCATGACAACAAAGTCCCCCTGTTCCACATACGCCTGTGTGATTGCTGCAATCCGATCATCCAAATCAATCGCCGGTTGACCTACAGGCAAGCTACCATCTACAAAATCCTTCGTGTAATCAATAACAATGAGTGCCTTCATCGTACAGTCAGCTCCTTCATCGACAAAGTTGGGGATTGTGCGTTCTTTATGACCTATCCCGTCACATTATGTGTAGATAGACAACCGCGGTACTCTGTCACTAAAACGGTACAGCTGAGCCGGTCTTTGTGAATACTGATTGGAGCTGAGCGGTTTACCGGCCTCATCCCGTACTTCTTCCAGTATCCCTTGCCTGCTGCGGGTCGATGTTATTTTACGGATAAAATTCGGTTCTTCAAAATCCGGTACGACACTCTGAATCACCTGGTAAAGCTCACCCAATGTAAAATGTAGCGGCAAAAACTGTTTGGCTATCGTAGTCTGCAGCATTTGCAACTGAATTTTCCGATAAGCATCGACTATGATGTCCCGGTGATCGAACGCCAGCTCCAATTCCTCCAGCGCCTCACGGATCGTGAACAGCCCTACCTCGGAAGCATCATCCGCTGCCTGCCGCTGCTCCAGCATCCATTCCTCTACCAATGCAAAAAATGCATGCGATATAATCCAGCCACGCGGATCACGCCCCGGTCCGCTGTATACACCTAAATACTCCAGATGTCCGCCGTCCACACCGGTTTCCTCTAACAGCTCCCGCTTGGCCGCTCCATATATAGACTCATCTTCCTGACAAAATCCTCCGGGCAAGGCCCAGAGTCCCTCAAACGGCCATCTGCGGCGCTTGATGAGCATAACCTTCAGTTCCCGGATCGGCAATGTCTTCGTCACCGTCTTGCGTTCCCGCTTCGTTAAGGTGAACATAACGATATCGGCTGGAGCACCATCCGGGGTACGATATTTCTTAATGTTGTACGACGCCTTCTGCGCCTCTTCGTTCGTACGATTATTATCCATTCGCATCACCATATTATATCGTTTTGATAAATTCATTATGACATAATAAAAAGTTTTGTCAAGCATTAGGCCTTGTCTGAGTCATTTGGTTGTTTATGCAACACTCGAAAGGTTGCCGTAGACATGCATCCGAGTGTCCCTTCACTATTCCTTACTTCTGCTTCCGTAGTGATGGTGCGGCCTGCCTGATGAAGAATCCTGGCTTTCACTTGCAGTGCCCCCTGCCTCATTGCTGACAAAAAATGTACATTCAGGTTCGTCGTTACACATGACTGCATTTGACGCGAGCCCATAGCGGCCATTCCCATTGCCTGGTCCATTAACGAAGTCAGCACGCCCCCATGTACAATACCCATTACATTCGTATGCTGCGGGCCAGCCTGCAAAGCGATGTGTACCTCGTTCTCATCCGCACCGACCAGCTCACATCCTAGGTAACTCCAGAAAGTATTTCCTTCCCCCTCTATCATCTTACGCAACTGATCCATTCTTTTGTATTCATCCCTTCTTCGATGTCACTTACTCCTCATGTCTGGCGAGTATACATAGTTCAGTAAGCACGCCTCCGATTGCCTTCTAAAAAAAGGCGTGGAAGCTAAGCCTCCACACCTTACACCTCATTTTAGTCACTACAATTAGAGGCAGAAGTACTTTTTCCCTCTTCTACATTTACCTTTTCTGCAACCGTATCACGGATAGCCACGATCACCATTTGCAGCAACTCGTTAATTTCCACCTGACTTTGCTGGAACTCCGTTACAATTGGAATACCGTCAAGCTCTTCCTGCAGCTCCTGAAGCTCAGCCTCTATTTTGGCAATCATTTTTTGATTCTTCAAGGATTCAAATGCTACAATTTCCTTTTGCTTTTTCTTCATTGTTGCAATCAGTTGCTGGATGCGCCCATGATCCCGAACCTTCTCTTCAGCCTTCCGAAATATCTGCACTTCCTCACTGTTGCCCAAAATACCAGCTAACTCTTTGGCTTTTGCCAATATCATATCGCGATTGACCAAATGATCATGCTGGCGCGCCGCCGATTGAAGTTCTGTCTGTTGCAACCGCTCCTCTGTCACTGTCCATCGCTCCTTTTCTCACATAGGCGATCTGCATACGATAGTCATCCCCATGCAGTTCGCTAGAATTTCTTTTTTATCCGTTAACCGCCACTGCGGTTTGAACCAAATCACCCTTGATATAGAAGGTCATCGGCTCTGTAATTTTCACTTGAACAAATGTACCGATCAGATCCTTGGAACCTTCAAAATGCACGAGCTTATTGGATCGGGTCCGTCCGGCGAGCACCTCACTGTTATTTTTGCTCTCGCCTTCTACCAACACCTCTACAACCTCGCCCCGCAGTCGACTATTAAAGCGGAGACTGTTCTCATTCACAACCTTGTTAAGTCGCTGAAGACGCTCTTTTTTGACCTCCATAGGTACATTGTCTTCCATCGAAGCAGCTGGCGTACCTTCACGTGGTGAATAGATGAATGTGTAGGCAAAGTCGTAGCCGACCTCTCGCACAAGCGATAGTGTATCTTCAAACTGTTCGTCCGTTTCACCCGGGAATCCTACAATAATATCCGTTGTTAGAGAAACATGCGGAACAGCCGCTTTGATCTTCGCTGCCAGCTCCAAAACACGCTCACGAGTATATTTTCGGTTCATTTTCTTCAATATATCCGTATTACCCGATTGTACAGGCAGATGAATATGCTCCACCAAATTGCCGCCCTTACCGAGCACTTCAACCAAATGGTCGTCAAAATCACGTGGATGTGATGTGGTAAAGCGTACACGCGGGATATTGATCTTGCGCATATCATCCATCAGATCTCCGAATCTGTAATTCATATCCTTCAAATCCTTGCCATAGGCATTAACGTTCTGACCCAGCAAGGTAATTTCCTTAAAGCCTTGACGTGCCAAATCCCGTACCTCTGCAATAACATCCTCTGGCCGACGGCTTCTTTCCTTCCCACGTGTGAAGGGAACAATGCAATAGGTGCAAAATTTATCACAGCCGTACATGATATTTACCCAAGCCCGCATTCCCTCACGCTTCTTCGGCAGGTTTTCGATAATGTCGCCTTCCTTGGACCACACTTCGACCACCATCTCTTTGCTGAAGAGTGCTTCCTTGACGAGTTGAGGCAAACGATGAATATTATGGGTTCCAAAAATCATATCGACAAAACCATGTTTTTGCATAATCCGGTTAACGACATTCTCTTCCTGTGACATGCAGCCACACACGCCGAGCAGCAGCCCTGGCTTTTCTGTTTTGAGATGCTTGAGGTGACCCAGCTCGCCAAACACTTTATCCTCCGCATTTTCACGGATGGCGCAAGTATTCAGTAAAATGATGTCCGCTTCCTTCCGATCCTCGGTTGCCTGGTAGCCCATTTGCTCCAGTAAGCCTTTTATGGTTTCAGAATCATGTTCGTTCATCTGGCAACCGAATGTATATACAATATAATGCTTTCCCTCACCGATATGTTTCAGCTCATCCGGGACTGCGTTATCATACAATACCTGTACGTCCTCTTTACCGCGCTGCTTTTCTTTTCTATGGTTCGGCTCCGCCATAATGTTGATTTCACGTCCGCGAATACGGATCTTTTTGCTATGCTCGTCTTCAGAAATAATCTTTGCATCCGAGAAATCAAAATATTTGGAGTAATCTTTTGTTTCCTTAGCCATTCCTGGTCACTCCTTACACCATCTATTTCACGCCATTCGCGCTTTTGCTAATCCTTATCCATGTATATCCTTATTAAGCCCATTAAAATCCTTTGAAAAAGGCATTACACTAAATTATAGCATGATTTATAAGCCATAGCCATAGATCAGCCTCAGAGACCAACGGGCTGCAATTTGAACGAGTGACTATACGTATATACAGGGATTTGTAAATTTTCTATATATGTAAAAAAGCCCGATTCCTTTGCAAGAATCGAGCTCCCAAAGCCTTCCGGCATCCAATACGTATATTAGTCTACGATTTCAGCGCTGTCGCCGTTTTTCACACCGGCTCCGTTCGCTTCATCCGTATCAATGTGCATATCCAAAGCAAAGGAGTCAGATACACGTGCAATAACATTTTCAAACACAAGACCACGTTCGCCGCCTACACGCACTTTCAGCAACTGCTTGTCTTTAATGTCCCATTTAGCTGCATCAGTTGTATGGAAGTGAATATGGCGAGCTGCTACAATAACACCCTCTTGCAGTTCCACTTCTCCTGCTGGTCCTTTTACCGTAATTCCTGGTGTACCCTCAATGTTGCCAGATTCGCGTACAGGTGCTTTTACACCAATAGCAAAGGAATCTGTACGGGAGATTTCGAGCTGGGAAGCTGGACGAGCGGGTCCCAAAATGCGAACCTTATCAAATTGGCCCTTAGAACCAATTACAGCCACCGTTTCATTTGCGGCAAATTGTCCCGGTTGGGACAAAGGTTTAAATTCAGTCAATTGATAGCCTGCTCCGAACAAAATTTCAATATGCTCTTGGGTCAGGTGAATATGACGGGCGGAAACGCCGACAGGTACGATTTTACTCATCGTGTTGTCACTCCTTTTTCTCTATACAAAACTTAACACATCTATGCTATTATACTCCTATTTCCTCAAGAAAGAAAAGGAAAGCACACAAAGTTTCCTTTTTCCGCCCTAATCAGTCTTGAGTTTCGTTCAATTACCCGCTTCCTTTCCGATAATCGGACTTAAAAGTTTTTTGTGTATACATAAAATAAGCTTATAGGAAAACGTTATATGAATAAATATTCAAGAAGACATTCTAGAGGGTAGATTGGCTTGCAAATAACAGAGCGCATTTCCTCCCAACCAGCCTTTGACCAGTTCCTCAGGATAATGCTTTAACAGCAATTCTGCGAACTCGCGGTATTTTCCCGGGTGCTCCAATCCCTGTACATGACGTTCGATACCATCAAAATCGGAGCCAAACATCATATGCCGCGCACCGCCTAAGGCACAAATATGCTCGATATGCGGTAGCAGGTCCTCAGCGCTCACTGTACCTTGCTCTTGGATAAACATCGTGACAAAAGTCAACCCGATTCGGCCGTCACATGCGATCAACGCCCGAATCTGATCATCCCGCAGATTGCGTGGATGAGAGCAAACGGCAAAAGCGTTCGAATGCGAGGCAATTGGCGGTAATGTTGCCTCCTCAAGTACCTCCCAGAAACCTCGTACAGACAAATGCGATACGTCCAGCAGCAATCCCAGCTCATTACAGCGCTTGACCAGCTCATGCCCTTTGTTGGTCAAGCCGCCCCCCCGCTGCTCCATAATCCCGTCAGCCGCCCAATTTGCATAATTCCACGTCAGCCCAATTAACCGTATTCCCATGGCATAGCACAGTTCGGCATAAAACGGGTTCCCTTCCAGCGCGTCTGCTCCCTCTAGTGAGAGCAAAGCCCAGGGGGAGTGGGTCTGATCCACCTCATTACCTTCCAAATACGTCAGCTTTTTTGTCGGTGAGCCTTGTTCTTGCAGGTCTTCCCGCCATAGCAAGGCTCTAAGTCCACCTAAGGGAGATACGACATGCTGCCTGAACAGCTCAATTTGACGAACTACATGCTCCATTCTTGGCCTGCCCAATACCTGTGATATATATATGGCGAACGTTTGCAGTTGTACATCACCTTCCAGCAATCGCTCTTTTGTAACATCAAGTGATGAATGACTAAAATCCACCTGCGGATTGAGCTGCATTTTACACAGTACATCACAATGAAAGTCAACAACTGGCCGTTTGGTATTTGACTTACCGTTCATGCACTTTCCCCCATTCATAGCTGAAGCACGAAATGTATTTTAAAAATCATATCGCAACAAGCCACAAAGCAAAAAAGCCCGTTTACGAAGCGTAAACAGGCTCAGGCAACGTTCATTTATTATCTTGGCTCTACAATCAATTTAATTGCGGTCCGATCTTCTCCGTCTATAACAATGTCTGTAAAAGCAGGAATACAAATCAAATCCACTCCGCTTGGTGCGACAAATCCCCGGGCAATGGCTACCGCTTTAATGGCTTGGTTTAGTGCACCGGCTCCAATCGCCTGCAATTCTGCATTTCCGCGTTCACGCAGTACTCCTGCAAGCGCGCCTGCAACTGAATTGGGATTGGATTTTGCTGATACTTTTAATACATCCATAGTAAGTACCTCCCCTGGGAATGATGATGGTTTGATTCCACTATTAGATGTTATTCGAGGGTCAGCAAAAAATTCCTGCTTTTTAGTGACAGTTTTCCATATTGTTTCCTTGAGTAGCTTGTAAGAAGGTCAATCCATCCGCCATTCATCTTCTTTAAGTCTAATTTTCTGAATTTTGCGGGCTTTTCCATTGCTATCATCCAACTCCACGCTAATGGCATGAAAATGCCATTTGCCCATGTCCACTTGAAAACGTACCGGAAGCTGCGTCTGGAATTTCTGTAACACAGCCTCCTTCTGCATACCAAGCACTCCCTCATAGGGACCTACCATTCCCGCATCTGTCTGATATGCAGTTCCTTGCGGCAAAATGGTATCATCATTACTCTGTACATGTGTGTGTGTACCAACCACAATGGAAGCACGTCCATCCAGATGCCAGCCCATGGCGATCTTTTCCGACGTTGCTTCAGCATGAAAATCGACCAGAATATGCTTGTGCTTTTTACGCAACTCATCTACAATGTCATCTGCTGCGCGAAACGGACAATCAATAGCTGGCAAAAAGGTTCTGCCCTGCAAATTAACGATGGCCAGCTCTTTACCTCCACCCTTTACAACGGTATACCCCCGTCCTGGTGTTCCCGGCGGAAAGTTAGCCGGGCGTATAATACGCGGCTCATCATCTATAAAATCAAATATTTCCTTATTGTCCCAAGTATGATTCCCCATCGTAATCCCATGAACGCCCCAATCAAAAAACTCTCTGGCGATGGCTGGAGTAATCCCTCTTCCCGAAGCCGCATTTTCTCCATTGACAATAATAATATGCGGGTTATATTTTGACTTTAACGAAGGAAGATTTTCCCTCAGTGCCTTTCTGCCTACACTGCCGACGATGTCTCCAATAAATAATACGTTGATAGAAAGCCCTCCCTAGTCTGCCCTACATAATGAAAAGTGGCCCTACAAGCAGCGGCCACTTTTCATTGAAATGCTTTTATTTTGCGTATTCTACCGCACGGGTCTCGCGAATGACGGTAACCTTGATATGACCAGGATAGTCCAGTTCATTTTCAATCGTTTTCGTTATATCGCGGGCCAGTCGGAATGCTTCCGCATCATCAATTTTCTCTGGCTGTACCATGACACGAACTTCGCGTCCGGCTTGAATTGCGTATGATTTTTCAACGCCTTCAAAAGACTCGGAGATGCGTTCCAGCTTCTCGAGACGACGGATGTACGTCTCTAGCGTTTCACGCCGCGCTCCCGGTCTTGCAGCTGACAGTGCATCCGCTGCTCCGACCAGCATGGCGATTACTGAAGTCGCTTCGCAGTCGCCGTGATGTGAAGCAATGCTGTTGATGACGACCGGGTGTTCCTTGTACTTCTTCGCCAGTTCCACGCCAATTTCAACGTGTGATCCTTCCACTTCGTGATCCAGCGCCTTCCCGATGTCATGCAGCAATCCTGCCCGTCTTGCCAGTACAACATCCTCGCCCAGTTCCCCAGCCATCAGACCTGTCAAGTATGCAACTTCCATCGAGTGCTTCAATACGTTCTGTCCATAACTTGTACGGAACTTGAGACGCCCCAAAATTTTGATTAAATCCGGATGCAGGCTATGCACGCCTACTTCAAAGGTGGCCTGTTCGCCATACTCGCGGATTCGTTCGTCCACTTCTTTACGGGATTTTTCAACCATCTCTTCAATACGTGCCGGATGTATCCGTCCGTCCGCTACGAGCTTCTCAAGCGCAGTACGCGCAATCTCTCTACGAATCGGATCAAATCCGGACAAAATAACAGCTTCCGGCGTATCATCAATAATGAGGTCAATTCCCGTAAGGGTTTCAAGTGCACGGATATTACGGCCTTCACGCCCGATAATCCGGCCTTTCATTTCTTCGTTTGGCAACGTGACAACAGAAACCGTCGTTTCTGCTACATGGTCTGCTGCACAGCGTTGGATGGCCAGTGTGATGATTTCACGAGACTTTTTGTCCGCCTCTTCTTTGGCCTGCTGTTCAATTTCCTTAATCATCTGAGCTGTTTCATGACGAACTTCCTGCTCTACGTTGGTCAGAATAATACTTCTTGCATCCTCCATCGTCAGATTGGAAATACGCTCCAGCTCAGTTACCTGGCTCTTGTAAATCAAATCAATTTGCTGCTGGGTTTCATCGATTCGTTTCTCTTTGTTGGCCACTTGTTCTTCTTTGCGTTCCAGCGATTCCAATTTTTTATCCAGCGATTCTTCTTTTTGCAGCAATCTTCGTTCCTGTCGTTGAATTTCATTACGACGTTCACGAGTTTCTTTTTCAGCTTCGGCACGGATGCGGTGGATTTCATCTTTCGCTTCCAATACCGTTTCCTTCTTCAGTGCTTCCGCCTCTTTTTTCGCGTTCTCCACGATTTGCGCGGCAGCTTCTTCCGCACTGGAGATTTTAGCTTCTGCAATAGATTTGCGAATAAAATAACCAATCCCGAACCCAAAGAATAACGCGGCTACAGCAACGAGAACGAACCAGATCGCAGTCATCATACTGTTCACCTCCCCGTTGGTTCCTCCAAGGCATTCCTTGGGACTTTTTGCAATTGTCACATTTACTTTAATCGTCAAACTAAGATAACGACACAAGGTCGCTTCATTTCATATGCACATGCTCTCACATGTACAATTCCGCCTGGCATAGCGGCATCACTTGTTATTTGGCGATGAGAACTTACCGTGGATTCCGCTTTTTTGGAAGGAAAAAGGGCATTCCACAAGTATCGTTTCATATATATTTTATTATTTGACAAATGGCATTGTCAAGGGAATGCAAACTTTAGTAAGTTGCCGTGTTGTTTCCATGTAATAACCTGCTTGCCCTGACCAGTCAGGTCATCATCCGATGAATGACCGACAGTTAATAACTATTCATCCCACTGCGATAATTCCTCGTCTTCATAAGCTCCGTTTTGCTCAGCCGCAGTTAGATGATTGACTACTCGGCGTGTCATGTCACCCGAGTATCCGCGTCTTATGAGAAAAGGATACGTTTTTCGTTTTTTCTCCGTCACATCACCACGTACCTGTTCCCATTTCTTGCGTCCAATAACTAAAGCGCTCTCCCATTCTTCGTTATCGGTGATCTCTCCTAAAGCTTCACCGATAGAGGCTTTAGAGATGCCCTTCTGACGAAGTTCCTGCCTTACCCACATCTTCCCCTTACGTTGGCTCGTTATACGCTGCCTTG
>NZ_ASSB01000022.1:0-327 GCF_000520755.1 Paenibacillus sp. 1-18 | reverse complement strand
AAATTAAAACACAATGTTATCAAGGGAGTATTTACAGGCGGAATTATTGCATTCTTATTGGTAGTAATTGAGCTTGCTATCTTTAAAGGTTTTAGTTTTGACATAGGAATCAGATGGATCATTACACCGTTAGCGGCGTTTTCTGAAGAAGTAGTGTTCCGGGGATTCATTATGAATAAACTAAGAGACCATCGGGTGAAGGGATATAACTTTATACAAGCGATACTTTTTATGGGGATACACTTTCCAATAGGTATTATTTCAGGATATTCACTTCTTAACTATGTGACCATATTTCTCGTAGGATACATTCTTGGATTTATATAT
>NZ_ASSB01000021.1:0-39876 GCF_000520755.1 Paenibacillus sp. 1-18 | reverse complement strand
CACCCAGCCATAACGGCTCCTGCCCCCACGAAAATGGCAATATGACCAGAATGGTCGTCACAACCGCTCCACCGATGGCCAAGAGCCAAGGTTGTATTTTACGCTGTCTCAATAGCTCAAAGAATAGAACTGGCCCATAAATAATCCCCTGCGGCTTCATCAATACCGCTATCGCAAACAATACGGCAGACCAGCCGATCCGGTTTTCCACCAGCAGGACAATCATGCCCACAATCAGCATGGTAAAGAATGAATCTACCTGTCCCCAGAAGGTAGAATTGATAAATACAGCCGGGTTAAACACATAGAATATCGCCAGCCCGAGGCTCATACCATAGCCGATCCGTTTGCTTGCCAGCCGGTACAGCATGTACTCTGTCACGATATCGGCTAATATATTCGGAAGCCGCAGCAGCACGGACATATAGGGGTTGAAAGCAGCCGTAGAGCCGATTTTACCGATCACATATAAAATATAAATATAGAACGGCGGATAATCACTTGATCCGTTCGTGTAAAAGCCAGATAAGCTGTCCGCTGCTGTCGTAGCCCAGTTCCGAAATAGCATTAAATCCATGTGACCCGATATCCACGGGGCTACCGCCATTCTTAAAAAGAATCCCACACCCAGCACAGTCCACAGCATCAGCCTGCGGTTACGTTCCCCGAGCTTCCATTCACGGGTCCGAAAACGGTACGCAATAAAGACGAACGCACCGAAAAATAAAGCGGCAAAGATCGCCAGCGGAGTTGCATAAGCGGATGAAGAATGTCCATTTCTTCCACCACCCATACCGCCGCCAGGCCCGCCCATGCCCATGCCATGTTTATTGCCGGACATGCCACCCGGACCTCGATGCTGCCAGTCTCTGGCTACACTACTGCCCCCAGATGTGGAATTGTCATTCCCCGCCGCTGTACCTTTGTCACCCGAAGTCGATGTATTCTGACTCGACGGGGTGGTTGAATCAGCAGATTGGCCTGTCGTACCTTGGCTCTTACCGTCGGAGCTATTTGTGGTATCCGTCGATGTCGAATTTGAGCTGGTACCCTGCCTTACACTTCCTGCCTCAAGATTCCCGGCTGTCTGACCGTTAGCGGGACGTTGCCCCAGTCTCCCTCTTCCTCCGCCGAATCTGCCTCCTCCCCCGAATCCGCTGGACGGACCGTGCCTAAAAGCAGCGGACTGGGAGGCCGAGCTGCCCGAATAGCTCCATAACGAAACAACATTCAATACAGCACACAATATGAGACTACATAGAAGGATATATTTCAGACCGTTCGCTTTCAAAACGTTCAAATCCGATGCACCTCTCTCTGTTTCTATTTTCCTCATATTGTATCTGTCTTAGCTTAGGGCTTTGTGAGTTCTGGCTGAATGTTGGCTGAATATGGGATCGTTGTGGCACAAAAAAATCCCCCCAAGTTTTACCGTCCCTTATAAAAGCATAAGGTTTAGAGTAATTGCTTGAGGGGATCGTATTTTAATTGGGTTTAAATTTCAGCTTTGAATTAGACTTTTTGCAATCCTTTATGAACACAGTGATTAATGATATCCGTTAAGCTTTGTTGATATTTTAAGGTTAATGCCTCCATCGTACGACGGGTAAACAATCGTTGATTAAATCGCAACGAGTAATGAAATATTCCGTTTACGATAAAGGCGTTCATTTCCAAATTATAGGGCCATTGCATATCTTGATGAATAAGTTCACCCATAGGCATAGAAGAAGAAACAGTCTCTTCCCGCTGTAGTCCATCCTCGAACCTGCCCAAGTAATTAAATAATATCTCCGGAGATAAGGTGAACTCAAGATCCTCCGTATACTGCGTTTCCGTCAGATATTTCAGAATTCCGTAGCCAATTCCATTATGGGGGACCTTAGCATGAGTACGTTGAACACTCTGAATGAGCTCGCCCAGAGAATCCCCATTGGCTTTATAGACTACAGGATAAAAAGACGTAAACCAGCCTACCGTCCGTGCCAAATTGAGATGTTCTCTGAATTCATCCCTTCCGTGACTTTCTACATCAACAGCTACATCAGGATTACCCGCCCAATCCTTAATCGTCTTCACCAACGCTGTGAGTAATAAATCATTAATTTCAGTGTTATAGGCAACAGGTGCTTTTGTTAATAAAGCCTCCGTCTCTTCCTGGGTGAGTGAGACATCTATGGAATCCATCTCCTTAAATATATGGGTTCCTGCTCCCTCCGCCAATTCAATTGGAAGCTTAGACACGCTTTCTCTTAATACATTTTTCCAGTAATCCTTTTCCTGTAAAAAGTCAGCGCTGTTCGCATATGCAGATAATTCCTGACTCCATGTCTTAAATGAGGTCGTCTTGGCAGGAAGCTGCACATCTCTATCTTCTTTAAAACTCTCATACAAATACTCAAAATCCTCCATAATGATGCGCCAAGAAACGGCATCAACAACTAGATGATGAATAATAATTAGCAGGTGATCTCCATGATCGGTTCGGAATACTCCCAATTTAATTAGCGGTCCCTGTAATAAATGAATACTCGACTGTAATCGGTTAGCCTCTTGTTCGATCTGAAATTCAATTTTTTCAGACACTGTCCAGTCGAATATTTCAATATCAAAGTGGCGGCCTGCTTCGTCCATATTCTCCTGTACCAAGCCTTCATTCGTATGTTTGAAACGCATCCTTAATGCATCATGCTGCTTCGTAATTCGCTCAAACGCCTTGACAATGACTTGTGTATCCCAGCCCTCTGGACTATACATCATAACTGCCTGATTCCAATGAAAAGGATTGTCATTCAGGTTGAATACCCAGTGCTGAATAGGTGTTAAAGGTACCTCTCCTACTACGATTTGTTCGTTCATACTTGCCGTTTTCTCGCCGTTCAAATTAGAGGCCAACTCTCTAATCGTTTGGAATTGCATAATATCCTTTATTTTTACGGCATATCCCACCTGTCCTAACCGAGCAGCCAGCTGTATGGCTTTAATAGAATCTCCACCCAGCTCAAAAAAGTGATCATCAATGCCTATATTGGATACAGATAAAGCCTCGCTCCATAAGTCCACCAATAATTTTTCCAGCTCATTTCCGGGTGCCACTTTAGATTCAAGGGATTCGTTGGGATGTGGTAGCCCCTTCGTGTCTATTTTTCCGTTTGCAGTTAGCGGCATAGCCGACAAATGTACAAAATGAGCCGGGATCATATAGTCAGGCAATTCCTTGCTCAGAAATTTACGAAGCATAGCAGTGGCCAGGCATTCTTCCGAGACATAGTACGCGACCAAAGATACGATTCCATTTACGCTCGTAACCGGAAGAATACAGGTCTCACGGATTGATTCATGTTCTAATAATCTCTGTGTTATTTCTCCAAGCTCAACCCGATATCCCCTTACTTTTACCTGATCATCAATTCTGCCCAAATACTCAATTTCTCCATTAGGAAGCCAGCGGGCCAGGTCGCCTGTCTTGTACATACGCTGTTGTTCCCTGAACGGGTTAGGCACAAATTTTTCCCTGCTTAATTCAGATCGATGCAGATAGCCTCTGGCTAATCCCGGGCCGCTGATGCACAATTCTCCTGGAACTCCTACAGGTTGCATGCGATGATGCTCGTCCACAATATAAACCTCGGTGTTTACAACTGGCCGGCCAATAGTAATACGTGAAGAATCCTGATCCAGTATAGCCACTGTGGCACATACAGTTCCTTCTGTCGGCCCATATGCATTTACAAAAGTACGCCCTTCACTCCATTTCTCAATAATATCCATGGTACACGCTTCTCCACCAGCTATAAGAGTATGCAAACTAGGGATTGGCTCATAAGGAAGGGTTCTTAGAAGAGACGGCGGTAGAACCGTTGCATGGATCATATGCTCTCTTAACCACCGTCCAAGCCCGTATTCTACCAGAATATTGCGATCCTCAATGACCAGCGTGCCTCCAGCCAGAAGCGTCAGAAAAGTTTCAAGCACTGATGCATCAAAGCTAAAGGAGAAAAACTGCAACACCCTGCTTCCTTCTTTGATGTTAAATGTAGTGGCTAGATTAGAGAAATTGCTTAAACTGTAATGCTCAATCATAACCCCCTTAGGCTTTCCCGTTGAACCAGAGGTATAAATGACATAAGCCATATCTTCCGGCCTGGTTATGCTTTCAATATTAGACGTATCATACTGATCTATTGCCTGTCGATCATCAATGAATAGAATTCGGTCGGAGCCTCCTAAATCCGTAGTTATGCTATCCATCAAAGCACGCTCTGTAATCAATACCTGAGCCTGACTGTCTTCTACGAAATAGGCTATACGCTCAACAGGATAGGAAGGGTCAATAGGTAGATAGGCTGCTCCTGCCTTTAATACACCCATGACGCTTACGACTCTCACACACGATGGAAGCAGCATAATACCTACGACATGATCTCTACCAATATTTCGGCTCCGCAATACTCTTGCTATTTGATTAGCTTGCTCATTGACTTGTCGATAGGTCAGCTTTTCTTCTCGCCATTCCAATGCGATTGCATCCGGTGTTTGTTGAACACGTTCTTCCCATAATTGGATAACTGTTGATTGGCTATGATCAGGTAGACTGTCAGAGAGATTAAATTGATGGAGAATCTCCTGCTGCTCCCAATCTGTCAAAAGCTGAATATCCTTGATGGCGATGCTCGGATTGTCAATGATCTGCAGGATGATTTGCTGAAAATGACCGATAAGGCGCTCCATCGTTGCTTTGGAAAACAAACTTCGGTTATAGCCCAAATGAATTTCAATCGTTTCCCCTAAACGAATTTCCCATGTCAAATCGAATTTAGCACTTTGAGTATCTATTTTGTATTCTTTAAGCTTGATATCCTTCATTTGAATATTCAATTCTTCGACATCTTCCAGAGTAAACACAGTATCAAACAAAGGATTACGACTTAGGTCACGTTGTAAAGATATCTGTTCTAACAGCTGCTCTAATGGATAATCTCCATTCTCATAAATCAACAGCATTTCTGACTTTACCTGTTGTAAAAAATCCGCATAAGTTTGTTCGTATTCCAGTTTATTGCGCAAAGGCACAACATTGGAGAACATCCCCACGGTATGATCCAACTGCCCCGTTCTTCTTCCCGAAAGCGGCGAACCCACAATAATATCTTTCTGTCCGCTATATTTAGCCAGCAGTATAGCATAAGCAGAGAACAGTGCCATATATGACGTGACCTGCTCAGAAACAGCCAATTCCTTGAGTTTGGCTGCCGTTGTGGCGTCCAGTTCAAAATCTAGCTGCTCCCCTTCAAATGTTTGCTGAGGAGGCCGACGATAATCGGTCGGAAAATCAAGGGTAGGCAGCTCCCCGGAGAAACGTTCCACCCAGAAATGTTCCTGCTGCTTAAATGACGGAGAATGCAGCCATTCCTCCTGCCATAATGCATAATCTTTATAATGCACCTGAAGCAGCGGGAGAGCATTCCCTTGATAGAGTTCAAATAAATCCTGTATTAATATATTCAGAGACCATCCATCGCATATCATATGATGAATATCCATGATGAAAATATGTTGGGTACTATTTAGTTCTAATAGAGCAGTCCGAACCAACGGAGCCCTGTTTAGTTCAAATGGCTGAATAAAGGCAGACACATGAGACTCCAACTCTTCCTCGTTGGTTTCTATATATAATACGGGGCTGAAAGCCTGAGCATGAACTCGTTGAATAAGTTGACCGTTTTCCAAGTGAAAGGATGTTCTTAACGGCTCATGTCTTTCAACTAGCTTTTGTACCGCAGCCTGCCACTTTTCTTTATCAATATATCCGCTTACTTCAACAGCGAAGGGTACATTGTAGCTTATCCCTGCCGAATCAAATTGCTGAATTGAATACAGTCTCTTTTGCTGAGAAGTGACCGGATATGCTTCACGTTGATCAGAAGCCTGAATCCAGAACGTCTGCTCTGAATGTTCCCTTGAATTAATCAACTTCGCCATTTCGCGGACAGTAGGATTCAACAATATATCCCGGATCGTAAGCTGAATGTCCAGAGATTTATGGATTCTGGATACCAGCATAGCCGCTTTAAGCGAATGTCCGCCGAGTTTTAAAAAGTGATCCGTTGTACTTATATGTTGAAACCCTAGTACATCCTGATAAATGCTCAAAAGCTTGAATTCCAGTTCATTAATAGGTTCTATCATATGAATATCCCGTTTCTTCATGTCTGCCGGTTCGGGTAGTCCGCTGCGTTGAATTTTGCCGTTTGAATTTATGGGTAAATGTTCCATTTCCACATAAAAAGAAGGAACCATATATTCAGGGAGACTACTCGCCATATGCTGACGCAAGTCTTCCAGGCTGTAATGCTCTTCCGGAACCAAATATGCACACAAATAGCTGTAGCCATCTTTATCTTGCTTGGCTAGTACAGTTCCCTCCTTGACCCCCGAGTATATTAGCAGCTGAGTGGACACTTCATTTAGTTCAATACGGTGACCCCTGATTTTCACCTGATGATCTATTCTACCCAAATACTCCATATCACCATTGGGCAGCCATTTGGCTAGATCGCCGGATTTATACATTTTTTCTCCCGGTTTAAAAGGATTATCTATGAACCGCTCCTTGGTCAGCTCTTCTCGGTTCAAGTATCCTCTGGTAACTCCGCCGCCTGTAACATATAATTCTCCAGGAATCCCAACAGGCATAAGATGGTGCTGATCGTCTAAAATATAAGCATTCAAAGTCGCCATCGTAGTCCCAATATTACTCCTATTGCTATCTATCTCTTCTTGTGTAATCCTCTTGTAGGTTACATGGACCGTAGTTTCCGTAATGCCGTACATATTTATCAGTTCCGTATGAGGATACTTATGGCTCCACTTTTTAAGTTGAACAGGAGATAGCTCTTCGCCACCAAAAATGATCTTACGGATATGAAGTGGACTCGAATGGGGTTCTTCCAAAGCTGACAACATGTTAAAGGCCGAAGGAGTCTGATTCAGGATGGTAACATTTTCTTTGAGCAGCAATTGCCTAAACTGAGTAGCATCCTGAGCTGTCTCTCGGGGCACAATAACAAGCCTCCCACCATGAAGAAGCGCTCCATACATCTCCCATACAGAAAAATCAAAGCACATCGAGTGGAACATAGTCCATACATCACGATGATCAAAATCAAACAAATTAGTACTATTAAACAAGAGTTGAACTACATTCCTGTGTTCGACCATGACTCCCTTCGGCTTCCCGGTAGAGCCTGAAGTATAAATGATATATGCCCTGGAACACGGAGTATTTAGCTCTGCCAGCACTTGTTCTGACTCTTGAGTCCATTTATCATCATGAAGAGCAATCACTTGGCCTGAATACTTAGCTGGTATACTGCCAGGATCGTCAACTAATAAGAATGAAGCTCCGCTGTCTTCCAACGTGTACTCAATTCGCTCTACAGGGTAATGTGGATCTATAGGCATATAGGTAGCGCCTGCTTTGATAATAGCCAGTATCCCAACCACCATCTCCAGTGAGCGCTCTACGGAAATAGCTCCAATGGTCTCGGATTCAACACCTTTTTTGATAAGATATCTTGCCAATTGGTTGGACGCTTTATCCAGTTCCCTGTAAGTAAGTGTCTGTTGATTGTAGGATAGAGCAACGGCATCCGGTGTCTTCACCACTTGCTTCTGAAACAGAGCCGTAATGGTCCCGTCATCAGGATAATCAGCCTGATTCCGGTGACTAAGCTCTAGCAATCTTTGCTCTTCCTCTGGTGTAACCAGTTTTATTTGGTCTATTTCAATATCAGAATTGCGTAGTACACAATCTATAATATTTTGAAAATGATTAGCCAGGCTTTCGATAAAGGATCGAGTATATACCTCCCGATTGAAGACAAAGCTGACCTTCAGCTGTTTTCCAGGCACAAACACAATGCTTAAATCATAGTTATTTTGTTCAACTCCGCCGCCTCCATGAATCGCAAAGCCCAAATGATCTTTTAATTCACGCAAAGAATCCAGTGAGGATGCATAGTTCTCAAACACACAGATATGATCAAATAATTGTCCTCCACAGTCTGAATTAGCCTGTATATCCGCAAGCGAACTGTACTCAAAAGGCTTGGATTGAATCATTCCTTCATGCATCTCAGCTAGCAGATTACAGAAGGTATCTCCTGGTTTTCGGGTCATACGAACCGGAATCGTATTAATAAATAAACCTACAATGCGCTCGATATTCGGAACCTCAGGAGGACGACCGGACACGACCGTACCAAATACGACATCATCTGTACGGTTATATTTTTGCAGCAGTATCCCCCAGGCTGTTTGTATCACATGATTCAGCGTTGTATGCTGTTTTTGTGACAGTGCCGTCAAGTGCTCCGTAGTGGCCTTACTTAGTGAGTGCGAGAATTCCTCGGTATGATAGGCTACCCCGTTTCCTTTCTGCTGTCGCGGTATGGTAACTGTTTCCTCATAACCGTGCAGATATGTTTGCCAGTAGCGTGCCGCTGCATCGGTATCCTGATTTTTAAGCCACTGAATATACTCGCTATATTTTGTAGCTGATTGGTGGGGTAGAGGTTGATTATGATTGAGATTTCCATATACCGTAAGGATCTCTTCAAAGACCAGACTCCAGCACCATCCGTCCATAATAATATGATGAAAGTTCCATAGTAGAATATACTTGTTATAGGATGTTTTTATGAGATGTAATCGAATGAGAACATCCTTTGCCAGTTGATACGGCTTCGCTCGATCCTCCTCTTTATATCTCTCTAAAAATAATTCCTGATCAGTTTCATTCAGATGGGTAATATCCTGTACTTCCAGCTTCGCTTCCCGATGCTTTAATACAATTTGTATAGGTTGTTTAAGCTTTTCTTGCACAAAAGCGGTCCGCAATACATCATGCTTTTGAATGACAAAATTAAAACCCTTCTCTAAAATATGAGGATTTATAGTCCCTTCCAATTGAGCATAACCCTGTACATAATAAGAATTTTGCTGGTCGTCCTTCATGGAGTGGTATAAAATACCTTTTTGCATAGGCGTCAATTCATACATATCTTGAATATTGCTTTTATCCATCTGTATGCCTCCTCAGTTATGCAAGCTTTATTTTAGAGCATCAAAAATATCATCAAGCTCCTCCATGCTTAAATCCTCAACTGTAAAATCACTAGGCGTATGCTCAACACTCTCCCGCTCTGAGCAATGTCGTATAATACCCTCCAAATTGTGGAGGAAGTCACGGCTGAATGCCTCCATTGTGGAATGTGAGAATACATTCGGTTGATAACTTAAAATAAACTTCATTTGTCCTTCAAAAAACATTCCGTTTATTTCAATTTCCCGGTATCGATCCAACGACTCACAATATGCCCGACCAGTTGCATAAGTGGACATCGTAAACTCCTGGGTTCCATGAGTATCTATTTGACCAAGATAATTAAACAAAATTTGAGGCTGAGGTACAGGGACAAAATCATTCTTTAATGAATCCGGGGTAAGATACTTCAATATACCGTAGCCTATCCCTTTTTGAGGAATCTTCCTCAACGTCTCTTTGACGGTTTTAATAACGTCAGATATATCATCCTTCGAAAGCTGAAACAGCACTGGATAAATACTGGTAAACCAGCCTATCGTTCTGGATATATCCAGGTGATCCATAATTTCTTCACGTCCATGACCCTCCAGACTGACGACAATATCTGAGTGACCTGACCATCTTCTAATGGTGAGAGCCAATGCAGTCAATAAAATATCGTTCATTTCGGTCCGATAGGCCTTATGGACCGTAGTTATTAATTGTTCCGATAATTTAGGATCCAGCTTGATCGTGATCTCACCAGTTGCTTCAGTATCCGATGAGGAGGGCTGCTTATCCGGAATTAAAACCTCTGGTGCCTCCTGTATTCTTGTCCAATACGGAATTTCTCGAAGAAGTGTCTGGCTTTGCGCATAGTGAACCAGCTGTCGGCTCCACTCCAGATAAGACGTTGTTTTCGCAGGCAATGTGATGTCCATTCCACTCATTGCCTGCTCATATGCGGTCGAGAAATCCTCGAACAAGATTCGCCAGGATACCCCATCTATTAGCAAATGATGCACAACAAATAAGAGATAATCCCCATGTGCCGTCTTAAATAGTCTTAGACGAACTAACGGCCCCTGTTCAATATGGAGCGATCGATGAAGGATCTCTCCCTGTTGCTGGATAAAGCATTCTACCCCGGTATCATCATGTATTTCAAAAGTATCCAACTCGTAAATTCCAGCCGACATGGCGCGGTTTACCTGATAATATCCTTCAGTATTTGCTGCAAAAACAATTCGCAGCGAGTCATGATGCTGGACGATATGATCCATTGCCATACGAATTCCATGACTGTTCCAGCCCTTCTGGCGATACAGAAGCGCAGACTGATTCCAGTGATTTTTATCAGACAGCTTCTGTTCAAAGAACCAATGCTGAATTGGTGTCAAACCTGTCTCCCCTACTACAAGCTGCTGGCTGATTCTGATCGTTTTCTCCTGCAGATAAGGCAAGACGTCCTGTATCGATGGATGTTTTAAAAACGTAGATACCTCGACCTTCAGGTTATGATTGCCAAGATTAGCCACAAATGTAATGGCCTTAATCGAATCCCCGCCCGATTCAAAAAAGTTATCTGTTACTCCAACCTCTTCAACTTGTAGAACATCGGACCATATGTTTGCCAACAGTATTTCCAGTTCACTTTCTGGAGCAAGATAGGTACTCGCTGCAGATATATTAGGCTCAGGCAAAGCTTTGGAATTTAATTTTCCATTATGGTTCAAAGGGAGCTTTTCCAATTGTACAAAATGAGACGGAATCATATAGTCCGGGAGCTGCTCTGCTAAAAACATCTTGATTTCCGCTTTATCTAACTGAGTCTCCGATACATAATAAGCACACAAATAAGGCATGTTCATATGATCATACTTGGTAACAACGGCTCCCTCTTTGATCAGACGATAATCCAGCAATCTGCCTGTCAGCTCATCCAGTTCTATACGATAACCCCTGATCTTAACCTGATTATCCATTCTGCCAAGATACTCAATATTCCCATCAGGTAACCAACGAGCGAGATCTCCTGTTTTGTACATCTTTTGATTAGGTGAAAATGGATTGTCTACGAACTTGTCCGCAGTCAGATCGTCTCGATTAATATATCCTCTGGCCAGGCACTTACCAGAAATACATAGTTCCCCTGGGACACCAATCGGTTGAAGCTGCTTCTCCTGATTGATGATATATAGCATAACGTTGTCAATTGGTTTGCCAATTGGGACAGTTCTAATCTCATCCTGCGGAGCACAATTATAAAAGGAAACATCGACAGTGGCTTCCGTAGGCCCGTATAAATTGTATAAGCCCGTGGATAGACCCAACCTCTGGAATCTGGATACGTGATTGGGCAGTAAAGCTTCACCACTTGTAAATATTCTCTTAAGACTTGATACCTGCTGAGCATAGGATGGAATCTCTACAAAATCTAAAAAGCTGTTAAACATGGAAGGAACAAAGTGAATGCTTGTAATGCCATATTGCTGGATAACATCTATCATTCTTTGTGGTGATTTCTCTTCCTCCGGTTTCAAAATACATAAATGAGCTCCGGTAAAGAACCACATTAACAGCTCCCATACAGATACATCAAACACATAAGGCGTTTTTTGTAAAAAAACATCATGTTCCTGGATATTATATTCCTTGACCATCCAGGTAATCCGGTTCAATAATGTACCGTGCTCAATCATGACCCCCTTCGGCTGGCCTGTCGAGCCTGAAGTATAAATAATGTAGGCAAGGTCATGCTCTTCATTTACAGCAAACAAATTGCTATTATCACCGAAGTATATTTCGGAATGATCGAGATATATACACTGAACATCTACATCTTCCAAGTGGTCTTTTAGAGCCTGCGTGGTCAGTAACACATGGGTCCCGCTATTTTCAAGCATGTATTTTATGCGATTGCCAGGGAAATCCTTCGAAATAGGCATATAAGCTGCGCCTGATTTGAGGATGGCCAGAATGCCAATCATCATCTCAAAGGAACGCTCTATCATAATGCCGACGATACTATCACGGGAAATCCCCTTTTTTTGCAAATGCCGTGCCAGTTGATTAGCACGTTCGTTTAGCTCCGCATAGCTCATATACTGGCCATCATAAATTAAAGCTGTATGATTCGGATTTTTTTCAGCCTGTTCTTCGAATATACGGTGTACGGGCCTAAACGAAGGATATACAACCGCCGTATCATTGAATTCTGACAATATCTTATGCTTCTCTGTCTTCGTAATCAGTTCGATGTCAGCCAATACTTCATCGGGATGGTCTAAAAGTTGATCTAAAAGATGCATAAAGTGAGTTGACATGCGTTCAATAGTACCTTGTTCAAACAATTGAGTACTATATTCAACAAAAATCTGTATATCCGTCGAGTTTATCTCTCGGATGTACCAGGTCAAATCCACCTTTGAATGGTTCCATTTCATAGGAAGTGCCATGAAGCGGATTTCTGCATTTTGGCTGGACTGAGTATCCGGGTTCTCAAATACGAACATCGTATCGAACAGTGGGTTTCTACTTATATCTCTGCGGATATTAAGCTGCTGCAGCAGCTTTTCCAACGGGTAATCCTGATTTTCCATAGCTGCAAACACCGTTTCCTTCACATTCATTAACAATTGCTTGAATGTGATAGAGGGTGCAGGGAAACTCCGAATGGCCAACGTGCTTGCAAACATACCGACCACAGGTTCTACATCAACATGGGAACGACCTGTCGTGTTGGTTCCTACAACAATATCCTCTGCCCCCGTGTATTTAGCCAAAAGTACGTTGTATATAGTAAGAAGAGTCGTATATACAGAGACATTATGCCGTTTCGCAAATTCTTTTAATTTTGCCGTTACATTCGATTCCACCTGGATATCATAAATATCCCCTTCAAATTGCTGCACAGAGGGACGCGGATAATCTGTAGGAAGATCAAGGGTAGGTAAATCCCCTTGCATCTGTTCCAACCAATATTTCTCTTGTTTTTTCATCTCATCATGCTCTGCCAGCTGCTGTTGCCATACCGCGTAATCTTTATATTGAATGCACAGCTCAGGGAGGCTTTCACCCCGGTATAATTTCATCATTTCACCAAGCAAGATATCAGCAGATAATCCATCGAAAGCAATATGATTAACATCCATTAGCAAAAAGTGACGTTGAGCATTCAGCTTAATAAGCTTGGCACGAATCAGAGGCGGTTCATCCAACTTGAACGGCTTCATCAATTGCTGCATCCATGATGTTGGTTCTTCGGTAGCCGATTCCATATACTCAACTCGGAAATCCACCTTTTCATGAACCTTTTGTTTGAGCTCACCTTCGACTAAATGAAAAGATGTTCGCAAGGCCTCATGCCGACTTACCAATTGTTCAATGACCTCTCCTAATCGGGCAGCGTCTAAATTCCCCTTCACCTCAAAGATAAAAGGAATGTGGTAGCTGGTCCCTATACCATCTAATTGCTGGACTGAGAACAGCCTTTTTTGAGCTGAGGATACCGCATAATACTCCGCTTTTGGCACTGGAACTATAGAGGGGTAAGCAGCGGTTATTTTAGCCTTCATTAAATGCTTGGCCAGCTCCCGAATCGTTGGATAGGTCATAATCGTTTGTAGAGAAACCTTAATTTTTAATGACTTCTGGATTCGCGATAGCAGCATCAGTGCTTTTAGAGAATGTCCTCCTATCGCGAGGAAATGGTCCGTTACACTAACACTGGTTCTACCCAAAACTTCTTTCCATATTTGAAGCAGTGTCTCCTCCATCGGGTTGATCGTAATTTCTCCCGAATACGTATCCATTGCTGCAGGATCAGGCAACCGCTTCTTATCTATTTTTCCGCTTGGAGTCAGTGGAATAGATGGAAGAACCGTAAAATGGGAAGGTATCATATACTCCGGTAATTTCATTTTCAAAGCCGCCCTAAGCTCATCTTGCCGGATATCCCCCTGATTCGTTACGATATACGCGCACAATTCCTCCTGTCCCGTCCCCGCACCGTAAATGATAACCACAGCATCTTTTATACTGGCCTGTTCGCGTAATACAGCTTCAATTTCACCCAATTCAATTCGATAGCCTCTTATTTTGGCCTGCTTGTCCATTCGACCTAAATATTGAATGCTCCCATCCTCCAAGAAACGAGCCAAGTCACCTGTTCGATACATTTTTTCCCCGGGTTTGAACGGGTTAGACGTGAATTTCTCCGCGGTAAGCTCCTCTTGTCCCCAGTAACCTCTGGCAAGTCCCTCTCCGCCAATGCATAGCTCCCCAGCGATTCCAACAGGCTGTAGCTTTCCATCCTTATTAACGATGTAAACTAGCTTATTGTAAATAGGCTTGCCAATATGGATCATTTCAGGAGGGCCCTCAAATACGGCATGTGTTGCATCAACGGTCGTCTCCGTAGGTCCGTAAGCGTTCAAAAAGACTCTGCCTTTGCCCCACTTCTCAACAACACTTGCCTCCACCTGTTCTCCTCCTGTGGAGATCAGTTTTAAATCCGGCAATTCCATATAAGGAAGAATCTTTAATATAGATGGTACAAACTGTATTGAGGAAACCTTCTGATCTCGTAAGTAATGCATGAACGGTTCGCCTGATAGCAAAAAATCTTTATTTACAACAATTAAGGTTGCCCCATGCAGCAACGTTAAAAAAATCTGTCCAACTGATGCATCAAAGCTAAGAGAAGCGGTTTGTAAAACACGCTCCCCGTGCTTGATATGATAAATGTCTGATATGAGACTATAATTATGCAGGGCTTGATGATCTATCATTACTCCCTTAGGCTTACCTGTAGATCCCGAAGTATAAATCATATACACCAGATCTTGAGCTTCATTCACGTTCTCAATATTCTCTCCACTCCCCTTGAATAACAAAGGGTCATCAATCCATAATGTGTGTCCCGAAAAATAGACAGAGGTATTTTTATTACGGATTAAATATGCTGCTCCCCCATCACTTAACATATATTCTATTCTTTCTTTAGGATAAGAAGGGTCGATTGGTAAGTAGGCAGCACCTGCCTTGATAACAGCTAAAATTGATATGATCATCTCTATAGAACGGTCTGTCATGACAGCGACAAATTCATTGCGTCGGACACCTAGCTCCCGTAAACGTCGGGCTACTTGATTTACCTTCATATTTAATTCGTAATACGATACTGAAGTATTTTCATATATAACTGCTTCCGTGTGCGGATAGCGTACTACCTGCTCCTCAAACAGCTCTTGAATGGTTTTATGTTTCGTAAAATCACGATGTGTGTTATTAAACTGTTCTAAAATTCTTTTCCGTTCAGCATCTGAAATGATATCCAACTGACTCGCGTTCATCAATGGATCTTGAGCAAGTTGAAAAATCATATTTTGAAAATGGGTACTGATTCTATTGATAAAGGGGTCACTATACAAATAGGTATTATACGTAATAACAACCTTCATGCGTTCACCCGGATAGACCGTAACACTCAGATTATAATTAGTTTGTTCAAATGCCTCCATGCTTGTGATTTCAAAAGGCAGGTTGGCCTGCTTATTCAATAGTTTCATATCCAGCGGGTAGTTTTCAAAAACAATCACATGATCAATGATATTGCTGCGGTGTCCCGAATGCTCTGCAAGCTCTGACAAAGATATATAACTGTACTTCTCGGAGTGCACAGCATGCTGCTGTGTACTCCGCATCATATCTGCAATACTTTGCCCTGGTTGACTACTTATTCGTACTGGAACTGTATTAATAAACAAGCCTACGATGCTTTCGATATGCTCGACATCCGCAGATCTGCCCGAAACAACCATTCCGAATACGACATCGTCAGTATTATTGTACTTTTGCAACAGAATTCCCCACAGTGTTTGAAATGCCGTACTAAGTGTGACCTGATTCTGTTTTGCAATCTCCGACAATAGAGCTGTCGTTTGCTCGCCAAGCTCGAATATACTCGTTCCTACCTGATACTCCGTCGAAATTGTTGATTTATCACCTGGCATAGAAACGTAATCATCATAATTACGCAAGTAATTTTTCCAGTATGCCAGAGGCTGTTCGTAATTCTGTTGTTGTAGCCATTTAATATAACTACTGTATGGAAATGCATGATCGACAAATATCGGCTTACCGCCCAACGATTCATGATAAAAACGTAACAAATCCTTTAGTACAAGCTCAATACACCATCCATCCATTAAAATGTGATGATGGCTCCAGATCATCTTGTATTCCCGTTCGTTTAATTGGAACAGGGCAAAACGGATCAGAACATCCGACTGCAGATCAAAGCTAATTTCCCGATCCTTGAGTTTGAATCCTTCCAGGTAAAGCTGTTGTTCTGATCTATCCATACATGATAGATCCTTAAAGATTAATGTCGTAGGGCGTTCCTTCAAAACAAGCTGAATCGGGGTATTGAAGGAACTGTGTATAAAAGCTGTTCTTAAAATGTCATACTTCTGGATTAATGCATTAATACTCTTTTCCAAGATAGGGACATCAACCGAGCCAGTAAAAGATAAAACCATTTGCTCAAAATAGGCATTTGATTTGGAGTCTTGAAGATAGTGATACAGAATACCCTTTTGTAGAGGAGATAGCTCGTACATATCTTTAATATTCTTCTTATCTATCATTACGGCACCTCGATACCTGTTTTAGTTTAAAGAGTCCAGAAACAAATCCAGATCCTCTTGATTGATTCCTTTGGCACTAAAGTCACTTGTTGTTAGTACCTGCTCCTTTTTCTCCATACAATACTGGATAATACCGTACAAACTCGCTTGAAATGTCTCGACAAGCCTATTCATCGCCTGATCGGTGTACAGGTTCGGATTATACCGAAACTCCAATAGTAGATTCTCTTGATGAACAGCACCATTAATCTCCAAATTAGCTGTCATCGGTGTAAGTGGACTTATGGATTCTCCGATAGAAATTGAAGACTGGCCTAATCCCTGTAAGACAGCGCCCGTATCAAATATCCCTAAATAATTAAAGCTAATTCCCGGAGATGGATTCGACAAATGGGTCAGTTTGTCAGCACATATATATTTCATGATTCCATAGCCCATGCCTTTATTAGGGATGCTCCGTAGTGTATTTTTGACTGTTTTAATGACTTCACCTATCTCTGGATTGTCCAATGTGAAGATGACGGGATAGATAGAAGTAAACCACCCCAGCGTTCTATTGATGTTAATCTCCTTGTGGATATGCTCTCTTCCATGGCCCTCTAAAGCTACAGGTATTATTGGATTTCCAGTACATTGAGACACGGATAACACAAGAGCACTCAGCAAGATATCGTTAACTTCTGTGTTGAATGGGCGATGGACCTGTGTCAATACATGTTGTGTTGTTTGATTCGGGAACATGATTGAAGTGACCTTGCTATCCTGCATCGTGCATTTACCCGAATTCTCCCGTTTCTGTGGCGAATTTTCCCGTAGGAGCTCATCTTGACTCTCCCAGAAATTGAGCTCATTCCGGAATTGTTGTGTATTCGCATATTCTCGTAATGCATGGCTCCATTCCCTGAATGAATCCGTCTTAGGCGGAAGAGAAGCATCAGTATTATTTTCGAGATGTGCATATACCTGGTTAAAATCCTCCAGAAAAATACGCCAGGAAACGCCATCAATCACCAAATGGTGAACAGCTATAAACAGATATTCATTTTCAGGCGTCTTAAAGAGTCCCGCTTGCATTAAGATTCCCTCAGTAAGATTCATACTTTTTTGCAGTCTGGTCGTTTCTCTCTTAAGGCTATCCTCCCAATCCGTCTCAGTCTGCCAATGGAAGACATGAAGTTCAAAACTCTTATGGTCCAACCCTCGATTCGTCTGAATAACTTGATCTCGTTCCTTAATGAATGTCATACGCAGCACATCATGATGTTCAACCAGTTTCATCAAGGTTCTTTCAACCCGCGCTTCATCCCATATTGTTTCTGCTGGGAAAAGGACTGATTGATTCCAATGCTGCTCATCAGGAAAGTTCTGTTCAAAAAACCAGCTTTGGATCGGCGTTAGCGGCACATCTCCTACAACAGCTTGTTGTTCCGACTTCTTACGGATGGGATGGACATATGGAGCTAATTCAAAAATAGTCGGAAACTCATAAAGCTTTTTTAAATCTAATTTATAATGGTGTTTGCTTAGTTGAGCCGCAATTTGAATCCCCTTGATCGAATCCCCGCCCAATTTAATAAAATGATCCAGCACCCCTATACGGTCCACTCTGAATATTTCTTGCCAGATAGATACCAGCAGGGCTTCTATTTCATTTGAAGGTGCCTTGTAAGCAGAAGCATCTGATGCTTCAAAGGATGGCGCCGGTAAAGCCTTTCGGTCTATCTTAAGATTAGGAGTCAAAGGTAGTGATGGTAGTGTAACAATATAGTTAGGTATCATATATTGAGGCAGCCGGGTACTTAAATAAGTCCTCAACTCTTCACGTATATTGTCATCTTTCAGCACTACATAAGCAGCTAATTTTGTGTGGCGCTCTTCCTGACAATCAATGACAGTGGCCTCCAGGACACCTGGATGCTTCAGAAGAGTCTCTGTGATCTCCTCCATTTCGATGCGATGACCGTTAATTTTAACCTGATAATCTTTTCGCCCCATAAATTCAATTGTACCGTCCGGCAACCATCGCCCTAAATCTCCCGATTTATATATCCGACCTTCTCCGAACGGATTATCAATAAACTTTTCTTTGGTCATATCTGGATTATTCCAATATCCTCTGGCGATCCCAGCTCCGCCAATGTAAATTTCTCCAGAAACCCCGATCGGTTGCAGTTGCATATTAGAGTTTAAAATATATATTTTTTTATTGGGTATAGGTTTTCCTATCGTAATCTTATCCGTATCCTTCGTAATCACACCCAAGGTGGAGCCGATCGTTGCTTCCGTTGGACCATATCCATTGATGAAATCTCTGCCTTCCCCCCATGTTTCTACAAGCTCCTTACTGCAGGCTTCTCCTACGGTTGCTAATGCTTCCAAATGAGGGGGATTCTTATATTCAACGGCTCTCAGCATACTCGGTGGAAGAATGGCTGCTGTAATTTTCTTTTCCCGAAGCATCTGCACAAGATCGGAAATAATATTTTCCTTTTTCTCAATATACAATGTGGCACCCGAGAGAAGGGTTAGGAATATTTCTGCGACAGAACCATCAAAACTAAAAGGAGCAAATTGTAAAACTCTGGAATCCTTATGAATACCTAATGTGGAGGCTGCCAATAAAAAGTTACTCAATCCCTGATGCTCAATCATGACTCCTTTCGGATTCCCAGTTGATCCAGATGTATAGATCATATAGGCCAAATCATGAGCTGTATTTATATTTGGCAGGTTATCTATGCTCAAGTCTGCTTTATACTCGGAGAACTCCACATTCAGAGCCTCTCCCGAATAGTCAGCAGGAATCTGAACATCCAGATGGGTTAATAGAAGTTGAGCACCGCTATCTTTCAGCATATATTGTATCCGTTCGGAGGGATAAGCCGGATCAATTGGCATGTAAGCTCCGCCTGCCTTAAGTACAGCCAATACTGCAACGACCATCTCAATAGACTTATCCATCATAATACCGACAAATTGTTCACGTTTTACCCCAAGTTCATAACGTAATCTCCTGGCAAGTGAATTAACCCATTGGTTAAGGCCTGAATAAGTTACATATTGTTCATTGCATACAAGCGCAGTATGGTTATATCTAGCTACCGCTATCTCCTCGAATAATTGATGAACGGTCTTATGATCAGGATAGGGCTGGGAATTGTCGTTAAAATCAAATAGTACAAGCTGCCTCTGTCTGTCAGGCATTACCTCCAAATCAAGCAGTTGAATATCTGGTGAGCGGGTAACCTGTTGCAGGATAAAGATAAATTGCTCCGCCATTCTGGATATGCTGTCACTTTGAAACAAAGCCGTGCTGTATTCCACCGAAAAGCTTAACTGCTTTCCATAGAACTCCCAGGATAGATCAAATCTTGATTGGTTGCCAGCTATGTTGAGTGGTTCAACAACTGCACCATCAATAGACAATTCATGTTGCTCCGTATTCTGCATGATGAGCATAGTATCAAATAGTGGATTGCGACTAGCATCCCGTTTCTGATTTAAGTTCTGAACAACTTTTTCGAAGGGATAGTCCCCATGTTCAAATGCCTGTAGTGTTCTCTCTTTTATTGTCAGCAGCAACTCCAGGAAAGTCTGATACTCATGAGATACATTCCGAAGAGCCACCGTGTTTACAAACATACCTACGGCATTATTCAGTTCAACATGATTTCGATTTGCAATAGCCGTTCCAACAATAATATCTTCCTGTCCGCTCCATTTTGACAAGAGTACATGATAGGCTGCCAGTAAAACCATAAATGTGGTCGTGCTACTCTGCTCCGTTAATTTTTTAAGGTCAGATATCAAACACTGGTCCATTTCAAAATAACTTCGACTTCCCTTGAAATCCTGTTTTGGAGGCCGTGAAAAATCAGTTGGCAAGTTTAATATTGGTATTTCATCCGAGAATCGTTGTTGCCAGAATTCAGATTTAGCGTCATATTCCATTGTTTGAAGCATTTTTTCTTCCCATACAGAATAATCTTTAAATTGGTAGAGATTAGGTAGTAATGTCCCCCCCTGATACAACTCGGATAATTCCTTATAGAACAAATTCATGGACATACCATCCATAACAATATGATGCGTATCCATAATGAATATATATTCCTCAGGCGCGCTTTCTAATAGAGTTGCCCGAAACAATGGAGCCTTCTCCAAGTTGAAGGGCTGAATATAAGATCGAATACGGTCAGACATCTCCTCCTGACGATGGATACTGCATGTTTCCAGTTGAATTCTGGCTTCTGTATTTATTTTTTGAACGAGCTGTCCATCTACATAATGAAAAGTGGTACGAAGACTTTCATGTCTTTGAACCAGGAAATTAATCGCTTGCTCCAAACGTTGGCGATCTATCTTTCCCTGAATATAGTGGACAGAAGTAATGTTATATCCGCACCCCTGATCATCTAATTGTTGAACAGTATAAATAGCCCTTTGGGCAGCTGATACAGGATAATAATCTCTCTTTTCACAAGATTCCAAAGCAATCTGTGGATGGAAATGGTTCTGATGGGCAGCCTGGATGTATAGAGCCAATTGTTTAATTGTAGGATTGGCAAAAAATTCACGTATAGATAGTGCAATGCCCCACTCTTTTCTTACTTGTGAGATCATCATCATCGCATTAAGAGACTGTCCGCCCAAATCAAAAAAGTTATCACAGACCCCGATACTGATATTTTGAAAGATCATGCCCCACATTTCTACTAGTTTCGCTTCCGCTTCGCTGGACGGAGCTTCGTAGCTTGTTCGTACTGTAGGCACTGGTAAAGGGAATGACCTTTTATCAATCTTTCCATTAGGGGTTAATGGGAAATCATACATGGCAATATAGTGAGATGGTACCATATATGAAGGAAGATCCAACAAAAGGTATTCTTTGAGATCCTCGATTTCTTCACCGTTTTGGGATATATAATAGGCACATAAGTCTATATAATGCCCTTCATTATCAGTTAACGGCAATACAAATACCTGATTAATTTGAGGATGTTGAGCTATAGACTTTTCAATTTCCTCCAGTTCAATACGGTGACCTCTAATTTTGACCTGATTGTCCAGTCTGCCTAAAAACTCAAGTTGACTATCACTTGTCCAACGCACCAAATCACCTGATTTGTATAGGCGCTCTCCATTAATCAAAGGATGCTTTATAAACGCAAAATCTGTAATATCCTGTCTGTTCAGATAACCCTTCGCAACTCCTTCACCGCCTATATACAATTCGCCTGGAGCACCAATTGGCTGAAACTGGCTATTTCTATCCAGTATATATACACTTGTATTATGAATCGGGCGCCCGATAGGAACAAAATCCATCTTCATAATCTCTGCAGTTACAGGATAATAGGTTGCAAACACTGTTGTTTCCGTAGGTCCGTAGACGTGAACAATTCGATTTTCTCCAAGTATCTCAAAAGCTCGCTGTACATGCTTTACTGAGGACAGCTCTCCACCAAACAAAATTTTACGCAGAGGCTCCAGGCCATTAATTTCAATATCTACCAACAAATTAAACAATGCGGTAGTCATAAAGGTTACTGTTATTTGTTCTCTTTGAATAAGAGCTAAAAGTTGTGCAGGGTCTAGGAGGATTTCTTTGGGAACGATCACCAATTGGGCTCCGTTCAAAAGCGAGCCAAAAATATCAAATGTCGAACCATCAAACACATAATTGGAGAGTTGCAATAGCTTATCTTCCGAAGTTAATTCTACATAGCCGCAATTTATAACGGTTTTAATAATATTAATATGCGTTGTCATTATACCTTTGGGCTTACCCGTCGAACCTGAGGTATAGATAATATAGGCTTCATGATGTGGGTCTTGTGGAGGGAGTTCGACAGGGTAAATTGTATCGTTTTGAAGAATTTTATGAATATTATTTACTGCTATATTATAATTTAATGCCAGCTTTTCATATTGTTCTTCTACTAGCATCAATATAGCCTGACTATCTGAAAGCATAAATTCTATACGTTCCGCTGGATAAGTTGGATCAATAGGCACATAGGTAGCACCCGCCTTCAACACTCCTAAAATGCTTATAATCATATATGGAGTTCTGTCGTTCATCAGTGCTATGCGATCTCCTGGTCTAATACCGTGACTGCATAAATAATACGCTACTACATCCGACTTGTAATCAAGTGCCTGATAGTTCAGTGAATCCGAACCAAAGATAAGTGCTGAATGGTAAGGATTTTTCTGTACTTGCTGCCTGAATAGATGAACAATACTTTGGCTCCGCGGGAAATCCTGGTGATCCCCGTTGATTCCCAATACGTGTTTTTTCTCTTCCGGACTAATCACGCTCAAATTGCTCATGAGCGTCTCAGGACTGGACAATGCAATAAATAATATACGTTTATATTGCTGGGCCATATTTTGTACAAATTTTTCCGGGTAGATATTCGGATTAAAGGTGAACCTTAATTTTAAATTTGGCTCTAAAAAGGCATACACTCCTAGGCTCCTTTTATACTTAACGTGGAAACAATCTTGCCATGCACACATGGATCCATGCTGTTCGAAAATAAAATAATGCGGTGCAACCGCCTGATTAAGCACAGCTTCTTCGAAGAAACTCAGGTGTGTCAGTTTTTGTTCATTTGTACGCATACGAGCTAATAATTGCGAAAAAGTTTCTCTTCCTTCATTTCGCATTCGGAACGGGAATAAAATCGGTGATTCATCTATCCCCTCTTGATATATAATTCTATCAAAAACAATGTCCTCAGTATTCGTATATCTTTGTATAATAATACCCCAGATCGTATATAGAAGAGTTGCCAGCGTGTGCGTCGTATCCGTACCTTTTTGAAGGAGATCATTTGTCTCCTCTAAAAAAAACTCTATGGTGAAATCCTTTGTACTTTCATCAATGCTCCCATTGTCCGTATATTGTTTATAAATTTCCGGATAATGGTCCATTCCATCCATATATTGCTTCCAAGCATCATCAAATTCACACGTGTCTTGCAATCGCTGAGTCAAATGATCCATAAAATCCCCCTCTTTTACGAGTTGTGAGAAATGAAAAATTTGTCGAAAAAATACGATGAACACATAAATTTAATTATTTGTATAATTACTTTTAACAACTTACTCTCGATATTGTATTTTGTCAACTTAAGTTATAATGATATGCATATATAGTATATTTTGTTTTTAAGGTATTATTTGCTATGTTATTCCAATCAAAAAAAATAAATTAAGTAGTTAAATACATTTTTTCATTGGCATGGAGTCTATTCAGGTGTTTTCAACCCTACCTCAAAGAACATACACATAGAGCAAACCGTATCTAATCCACTTGAAACAAAGGAGGAGAGCGAATCAATCAGTGAGTTGTACTCAGTTAAAATTTTAATTTTTAATTATATGACATCCAGAGTAGCTTAAAAGTATTTTATACATTGCTGCCAATAAATAAGTTTAAGGAGATATGACATGGAAACTTATGCAGAAATGTCTAGACAGCCACAAGACAATAAAATTTCATTTTAAAAATATTCCATTTTTTCTTGTCCTGCTTTCAATCACATTTAACAGTTCCGGAATTTCAATTTATCTTTTAGCAGAATCCTGGTATGTCGTAAACCACCTCGCCTTAGGAAATAATCTGGGTATCGTTCTCATGGCCACGGGCATTCCACGTTTACTATTAATGCCCTTTACAGGAATTCTGGCAGACCGCTACAAGAAAACACATATTATGTTCCTATCCGATATATTACGGGGAATATTGTTAATCATTATGATATTTTGTTTTACATCAAGTATCTTAAGCTTCCACGTAGTTGTTGCCTTTGCTGTATTATTTGGGATTTTAGAATCCTTCTATTGGCCAGCTTCATCCTCACTCATTCCTTCAATTGTTCCAGATTCTCATCTGGCTCATGCCAACTCATTATCTCAAATCATACAGCAATTTTTCAGTTTGGCGGGGCCTTTAATCGGGGGCGTTATTCTTAGCTATGGCTCGTATAATCATTTGTTTGGCGGTATTGCAGCAATTTTGATTTCGGGCGCTTTCTTCTCTTTTTTCCAGTAAATATACTTATAGTAAAATCCACCAATTCCTTTCCTAGCCTCTACATTTTTTAAGAAATGGAAGAAAGTGGTCTATTTCATAAAAGAGGATGCGTTCATCAAGGCCATTATTATTGTCTTAATCGTTGCCGGTTTCTTTCTGACAGGCCCGATGTCTATGATCTGAGCCTTGCCTTATGCGGACTTTCTATTTTATTTTTGGGGATTAGCATTCATTTTTTGCAATTCCTATTATTATTAGGCATAATCGGGTTCATTATTTCCTTTAGTAATACTTTTTTTGTCACTCTGCTTCAAGAAAGAACCCCTCAGGACAAAATCGGGAGGGTTTTAAGTCTTGTAACAACAGCAACAACAGGACTCGTCCCTTTATCTCAGGCCTTGATCTCTATTTTGCTTAATAGAGGCCTGCAAATCTCTCATATACTCATTTCCTTCGGAGTCATTGTATTTATTTTTTGTGTCACAATAATTTTCCTGTTTCGCCCAATTAAAAATGCATAATCTCGCAGAAAGGAATTCTTCCCTTGCTGAAAAACGAAAAGATACTTTTAGTAGATGATGAAATAGGTATTCTAACGCTGTTAGAAGTAACCTTAAAAAAGGAACATTACACCCATATCAGCCGTTGTACTAACGCAAAACAAACGGTGGAAATGGTGCGGAGCCATAATTATGATCTAATCATATTGGATGTTATGCTTCCGGATATGAATGGTTTTGAACTATGTAGTTTGGTAAGAAGCCACACTAACGCTCCGATTATATTTATTTCAGCAAGCTCAAGCGATTTTGATAAATTAAAAGGATTAAGTGTCGGCGGGGATGACTATATTACCAAGCCGTTCAATCCACTAGAGGTCGTAGCTCGTATTGAAGCGATATTCAGGAGACAAAAAATATACCAAACACAATCGTACGCTATACAGGAGAATCAGGAAATTCGAGTAGGGCGGCTTACGCTTAAGCCATCCGATGCCATGCTTGTATTTGACGAGCAAAAAATCGAATGCACGGCTAAGGAGTTGGATCTTCTCCGTTTTTTTCTAAGAAATCCAAATCGGATTTATACCAGTTCACAAATCTATGAACTGGTATGGGGAGGAGAGCCCCTTTACGGTGAAGAAAAAACGGTAGCCATGCACATTTCCAAAATAAGAAAGAAAATGGAAATAAACCCAAAATCACCTGAAATTATCATTAATCTCAAGGGGATTGGCTACAAATTTGTCCCCCCACAATGAAGGGATTGACTATGAGAGTTAAACTTCGTTATGGTGTACACTTTATTTTGGGTCTTCTAGCCTGGCTGCTTAGTATGGCCGTCATGACCATTATAACTACAGAAATAATTTTGCCTGCTCTAGGAATTGTACCGGAAAATTCAAACTATGATTTGTTAGTATTATCAACCTTTGCAGTGAATATTATGATGTGCAGCGTAGTTTTCAGTTGGTATTTCGGAGGTCCGTTATGGTTTATCATGTCCTGGATCGATAATTTGACAAAGGGAAAATACGAAGCTCCAATTACTAAAAAAAATAAGGTGTATAACCAGCGTTCCAAGCTTAAACAGCCTTATCGACTGTATAAAGAAGTCATTCATAACATACACACTCTATCCGATAGTCTCCAGCAAGCAGAAATGGAACGGAAGAATACAGAAGAGTCTAAGCGTGACTGGATTGCTGGAATCTCACATGACCTCAAAACACCGCTTACCTACATTACAGGTTACACTACTTTGCTGCTGAATGATGAATATACCTGGAGTGCTAAAGAACAAAAATCCTTTTTACTCGAAATTCATCATAAAAGCCTGCATCTAGAAAGGTTAATCCAGGATCTTAATCTTTCTTTACAAATTGAAAATATAGATTCTCAATTTCCTGTTCATCTCAAACAAGGAAACCTGGTCGCATTTATCGAAAATCTCATTACTGATATATGCAATAACCCTAATGCTGCCGAGCATATGATAAGCTTCAATACTGAAGAAAAACTGATCAAAGCTTACTATGATGAACGACTACTGTACAGGGCTCTGCAAAATCTGCTCATGAATGCCGTCATTCATAATCCGGCAGGGACTGAAATCCGGACAACCTTAGCTAGAAAAAATGAAACCACGATAGAATTCAAAATCGTTGATAATGGTGTAGGCATGGAGCCAGAAACCATTAAAAATATTTTCACAAAATATTATCGTGGCTCTACCACACACGCACCCGAATTTGGTACCGGACTCGGCATGGCCATCGCCAAACAGCTCATTCTTGCTCACAATGGCACAATTACCATGGGTAGCGAGCTTTCAAAAGGCACTACAGTATATGTTACTTTACCCTTTATCAATGAAACAAGCGCTGATTCTTAATCAGCGCTTGTCAGTATGATGTCTTTTTTAAACCATTATTGAATCACAATGGATCCGGAAGAATTTTCAACAAAAAGTACGGGACTTTCATCTGTTATCTTACCAATTTGGGCGTGCAATTCTTTATCGGACCCTGACGGGCCAGATGAGGCTTTCAATGAAGACTCAATTTTGCCAGATTTCGTGACAGCATTAATTCGTAGTGATGAAGGAGCAGGATCTAGTTTTAATTCGATCTTCCCACTATTGCTCTTGACACTACTGTCTTGCGCGATCTCTCCTTGATGAGAAATATTAATGTTGCCCGCATCTGCGCTCACCTCCATCCCACCGCTAATCCCTGCCAAATTAATATCTCCTGACGACGTATGACTTACAATTTTCTCTCCTTCGAATCCTTGAATACCAATAGAACCAGAATCTCCAGATATGCTCAACTCTTTCGATTTACTATCTTTCCCAGTTATTTTACCCGATTTTGTAATTAAATCTATTTTTTTATAAATACGGTTAGGCAAAGCTACATACACTATATTCGTTTTAAGATTAAATATACCTGAAGATTCTGCAGCAATCACCTTAAGTGTCTCTCCCTCGTCCGAAATAGTTACTCCTTTAATCGTGGACCGAACCTCGATTTGTGCATTATCCGATCGGCTCAGTTCAATATTTTGACTGTCTGTTTGAACATATATATTTTTTATATTGTCACTATTAAACCGCTTCACTTCACTCTTTGCATCAGAATCCGAATTACAACCTGCCACAAGCACTGCCAACATACTAGCACACAACAGGGCTATCCCTTTATTTCTCCAGTTTTCCATGATATTCTCCTTTGGTAGGCTGATTCATTTGGGTATTATTTTTAGAACCAGCTAGTAAATTCCATTCCCGAACATATTGTATCAAAATACCTACACCTAAAAGCACAAACGTCAACATTATATACAAGGCTGAGTGTCCCGTTGGAATCCCTAGAAAGTTCAAATAAGGGATATCATTTACAGGACCTAGATACCACAACAGCATGTATAGCACCTCGAAAAGCTTTCTTGACCGGGTTAATGTCCCAAGCGTTAAAGCCAAGGTCGGAACAAAGAAACTACCCACTGCCCATGAATAAATGTATGTAAATTCTCCTTCCAGAAAAAAGTGAATCAGAACGCCTGAGGAGATGAGCAATGTAACTAAAATGCCCGCAATCCAGACCGAGAAAAACTTATACAGACGCGGACAACTGGATAACAATAGCTCATTTGTGGAATAATAAAACTCTCTGTTTCCCATCTGTGACCATATTGCAAGAGGCCACAGCATAAGAGCAGGCAGCCAGCTTATGATCTGGGCTAAGGGTACCAGCAAGCTTATCATCATTGAACCCAACACTAACAGATACCACCAGAAAGACATTCCTTTTATCATGATCCGAAGTTCTGCCTTAACTAAACGGGACAAACGTACTCTCTTATCTTTTTTTACAGGCGATAGTTGGTAAGATTTGCGTTCCTCACGTTCTACTACTTTGTTCATTTTATCTTGAACAGGAAGCTTGACAGTAAAAGGTGTTTTGCTTACTGCAAATCGATGAAACAGCTGAGAAGCAAGCAAAACGATAGACAATGCGGCAAGTATCCAAATTAAACGCGAAGTTAACAAATGGCTATTCCAGTCTACTCCACTCCACTCAAAAGTAGGAGTTCTCCCCTCAATAGGATAATAGCCGATACTTCCTCCTACTTCATTTGCAGAAATAAAGTCAAAATGAGCCGCTGCCTCTTTCGTCATGTCCGTCTGGATGGCATTTATTCCAAAAACATCCCATAGACTATTTGAGTTTGAAATAGACATCACACTTAAAAAAATCCAAATGACAAAAAACAATACATTCCCCACTGCACCCTTTAAGCCAGGAAAAACATCAAATAAAACTGTAAAAGCTGACAAAAGCAACAAAGAGGGGATACTCACAAATAGCAAAGGAAGGAAATAAGCTGCAAGGTTAATATGCAAATCCTCTCCCCGAAGCAACTGCATTCCCATAAAGGCTACTACCAATACCAGCTCAATGATCATAAACACACAGAAATTTGAGAACGCTCTGCTCGATATATACTGAAGATTACGAATGGGTGTGGATGCGATAATTTGACCCATTTTCAGGCGCTGGTCCTCAGAAATTTTGCTTCTTAGCATATAAAATCCAAACAGCCATAATAGCATGGTAGATAGCATTGCAACCATTGCCCCTAGCCAGTATGAATTGTAAATGCCTCGTACACCCTTGATATAGAAGACCTCATAACCGTCCGACGCTGCAGGAATCAAAGCATATCCAAGAAACAAGGTGATACCCAAAATCAACAGGAACGTGTATCTTCTGATTTCCTGGATTACATTCCCTTTAAGTAAGTACAAGTAATTACCTCTCATGATCTCACTCCTAAAGCAGCGACAGAATACAAATAGGCATCCTCCAGAGAGGGAGGCAACGGAACAGCACTATCACCGGGACGGCTATCCGAAACAATACGAGCGTGTACACCATCACTGCGATGAATTGCACTGCTGACTGTATATTTTTCTTGTATCTCCTGCAACCTCGTTGAGGGAATGACATAGTCCCATACCTTGTGATCGACCGTTTGAATAAACTGTTCCGGTGTTGTATAAGTAATGAGGCGTCCCTCAGACATAACTGCAATATTCGGGGCAATGGATTCGATATCTGTCACAATATGAGTCGATAGAATGACAATACGGTTTGAAGATTGAGAGGATAGTAGATTTCTGAAATTGATTCTTTCCTCCGGATCCAATCCGACTGTTGGTTCATCAACAATCAAAAGAGAAGGATCATTTAACAAGGATTGTGCTATTCCTACTCGCTGTTTCATCCCGCCTGAAAATCCGCCCAACAAGCGTTTTCGTACATGAGAAAGGTTGAGAGCCTCTAAAAGTTCGTCAATCCTTTTCTTAGCCGACTTCATCGTCAAACCTTTCATAGCTGCTATATACTCTAAAAATTCCACAGGGTTCATATTAGGGTATATACCAAAGTCCTGAGGCAAATACCCTAATTCACTCCTCAATTCATCAGGATTTTTAGTAATGTCTATTTTATTCCAGGTGACAGTCCCTTTTGTTGGCTTCTCAATAGTAGCCAGTATACGCATAAGCGTCGACTTGCCAGCTCCGTTAGGACCAAGCAATCCCAATATACCTGGCTTTAAATGTAATGTCATATCTTTTAATGCTTGTTTAGAGCTATAGGTTTTAGTAACATGATCCATAATCAGTTCCATTCTAATTACCCCCAGTACACTTCAAAGTTTGATCAGCTCTAGAAAAGAGCTTCTCCCTTAGGTAACTCAAGCATACCGTGCGTGTTTAAAAAAATAGTAAAATCCTAGATATATTTATATATTTTTTTGTATTCATATAGATTCACACAGCTATATCTCTTAATAGCATCGCTATCCTTTATAGCTCATCGTAAGATGCTGCTCCATCTCCATAATCGCCCTTTCCAGTTGAGGCTGCGGATGCTGCAGCATGTTGCCGTGACCGACAGCCAATAAAGACGGCTTGAAAAGCGCGAGCTTTTTGGCGCTTTCCAGCGAGCTCTCCTTGTTCCATGTAGCCAGTGCGGGAAATGGAAACAGCGGCTTAAGCCTTCCCGACACCGCAACCCCACCCCGGACCTGGAAGGCGTCGCCTGCAATCAACGCACGGGTGCGAGTGTCCAAAAATGCCATCGAACCCGGCGTGTGTCCAGGTGTGCTGATCGCCAGGAGCGAGCCTACAGGATCCCCGTCCTCCAGCAAAACATCAGGCCGGGTAAGAATTCCCTTCGGCACACTGCCCCGAATGGGGGTATTCGGTTCATCTGTCTCTAACGATACATCGCCTTGCAGCAGCCGCGCATCTCGTCTGGAAATGAACACTTGCGCATCAGGGTACCTTGCCTTCAACCGATCCAGCGCACCCACATGATCCTCATGGGCATGGGTAAGTACAATTCGCATAATCGGCTTCCCCATCCGCACAGCAGCCTGTTCAATACCTTTTGCACTGTAAGGCAACCCCGCATCGATCAGGGTGAACCCATCGTCCTCCTCCACCAAGTAACAGTTCACCGGGAACAATCGGGGCATAAACGTCAATTGATACACATGCTGCACCTGAACGATACGCATTCATCTCATCTCCTCATTTTGATTAAAACTAACTATATTAGTATTATAAATAACATGATTAGTTTTAATCAAATCTTTTCGCAGATATTCAGCAGCAAAAGGCAGACCCGGAATAACATCCCTGGTCTGCCTCTCTCCAACTATGATGTGAATGAACCTAAATCCATCAACCCTGCTGGATAGCCTCAGCAATGGGCGTGCTGCCTGACGCCAGATTAATCGCACGGTGATACGTCTGCCGTTCATCCAGTGCCGCTACCACTGCGGCTACATCCTAACGGGAAATGGTACTAACGGAAGGATCATCCCCCGTAGCAACCTTTCCGATACCGGGATCATCTGTCAGTCCACCCGGACGAAGGATCGTGTAATCCAGCACATTCACAATAACCCTCCTGTATTCGCAGTCTCTCATCTACATTATACAGAAGTATTTTACCCTTATGGTTCAGGACGCAATCAGATTGATATGTCGAGTTTGTGATCAGGTGTTGTCCTACAGTTTGGCTTCCCGCTCCCAGCACTCCACCTGCTCCAGCCCCGGAATGCTATCTTTGTAGAACACAGGGTCGTGACCCGCCTTTTTCTGCCGTGAATAATCCTTTAAGGCTGCAAAAGCGACTCGGGATAAAAGAGCAATGGCAATCAGATTGACGACAACCATCATGCCCATGAATAAATCGGCCAAATCCCACACCAGCTGCACCTTGGCTACCGCTCCGAAAATCACCATGCCAATTACAGCAGCGCGATAAAGCCATACCCAGATTTTACTGGATTTCATAAACCCGATGTTCGTTTCGCCGTAATAGTAGTTACCGACCAATGCGCTAAAAGCGAACAGGAATACCATAATGGCAAGCAAACCAGGCGCCCACGGCCCGATGTGCACACTAAGAGCCGCCTGAGTCAGCTCAATACCGCTAAGTCCCGGCTTCGTATATGCCCCGGATAACAAAATAATCATTGCCGTGCTTGTACAAATAATAAGCGTATCCGTCAGCACTCCAAAAGCCTGAATCAAGCCTTGCTTGACCGGATGGCTGGTGTCTGCGGTAGCTGCCGCATTCGGTGCGCTCCCCATTCCTGCTTCATTGGAAAATAAGCCACGCTTGATGCCATGCATCAAGGCTGCCCCAATGGAGCCTCCCGCAATCTGCTCGAAACCAAACGCACTGCGTACAATCAGGGACAACACGTGCGGCAATTGCTGAATATTAATGATCACAATAAACAGCGCAATTCCGATATACAGCACCGCCAGTACGATGACGATATATTCGGACATTTTGGCAATCCGCTTGACCCCTCCAAAAATAATGACCGCAAACGGAGTCGCCATAATCAGACCCACGACCAACCGATTCGTGCCGAAGGCATTTTCAAAAGCCAGCGTAACCGTATTGGACTGCACCGCGTTAAAGACCATCCCAAAGCTCAGTGTAATCAGTATCGCAAAGACGATACCCATCCACCGCTTTTTCAATCCGATCTCCATGTAATACGCCGGACCGCCACGGAATCCGCCTTTGTCCTTCACTTTATATACTTGGGCTAATGTACTTTCGACGAAGCTGGATGCTGATCCGATGATCGCAATGATCCACATCCAGAACACCGCACCCGGGCCGCCCAGCGCAATGGCGATAGCAATCCCTGTAATGTTACCCGTACCCACGCGCGCCGCCATGCTGATACAAAATGCCTGAAAAGGCGAAATGCTGTCCTTGGAGCCGCGCTTCGACTCTCTCAGAACCCGGAACATATCTCCGATCATTCGTACTTGCAGACCTTTAGAGCGGAACGTAAAAAATAGCCCCAATGCGATCAACATGACAATTAACAACTTGGACCAGAAAAAGTCGTTAATTACACCGATCACATCCTGTAAAACCTGTTGCATCCACAATCCCCCTAATATCCATATTCTTTGTCTTCATTCTCTCAGTGAACCGGTTCCATACCCGCCGTTTAGCAGTATTTTTTAAGTATATCAATTTTTCGCCGCACAGAGCAGATAATTATACATTTCACTGTATAGAAACCATTACCAGGGAAGAGCACGGTATTTGAACCTCATGTTATACTCGTTTCTGCTGCATACGCAAACCTGCTAAAAAAGTGTTCATCATGACTTCAATACTCCGGTCCACTTCCACGGGTAAACCAAAGCCGCCCTTCTGTTCGAGCGAGGCAAAACCGTGAAGCAGACTGCGGAACCCTCTCGCCGCATGAACACAATCCTCTGCCTTAAATCCGTAACCGCTGGACAGAACAGAAATAACAAGCTCCGCCACGCGATCCGCAGCATGCCTCACTTCGGTATGATTGCGATCAGTTGCATACAGCATCGCTTCATACAAACCGGGTCGCTCGCGGGCATATTGCATATAGGCTTTCCCCATAGCGGTCAGTGCATCGTCACCCGCTTTGCCAACCGCCGCGCTCATCAAAGCTTCCTCCAACTGTCCCAGGCTGTGTAGAGCCAGCACTTGGCGCAGTCCGTTCAACCCGTCCACGTGGTTATACAAAGACGGCGGGCGAATGTGCAGCTTTTGCGCCAGCGTGGTGAGCGTGACCTCCCCCATTCCCCGTTCATTGGCAATGTCCTCGGCAGCCTGCAGGATATCTTGCAGCTTCACTCCGTTTCTGGGTGACATCATCCGGTCTCCTTTCATCGAATCTCTATGTAAGGCTATTACGTATGCAAATACACACTGAACCCTATTTTCATTTTAACTAATGCTGTTAGTCTATACAAAGACCCTGCCGCTTGCAACCATCGCCCTGTCCGGACCTTTATAGAAGAAGAGCATATCTGCCATAACTGATATAATAAAAGAAATAAGATCATAAAGCGGGTCTGGCAACTTTTTCGATCCTCTGCAAAGGAGATAGCTATACCTATGGATTCCAATCCACTTCCTGCCATTGAATTTAAGCATATCACCAAGTATTTCAACGGGTCTGAGCGGCAACGTTCTGTCCTGAACGGAATTACGGCAAAAGTCTCTCCCGGCAAAATTACCACGCTGGTCGGCCCGTCCGGGTCTGGCAAAAGTACACTGCTCTCACTGTGTAATCTTTTATTGTCACCGGATGAAGGAGAAATCAGCGTATTCGGCAAGCCTGTATCCGAGTGGGACATCCCTGAACTGAGACGGAAAGTAGCATTGGTTTTTCAGGATGCTCCCATGCTTCAAGGAACCGTCCTGTACAATCTCCAAACCGTAGAACGGCTGCACGGTACGGTGCTGCATGATCCGGTTGACCTGTTAGAGCGCGTAGGACTTACCCGTGACCTGCTGGAACAAAAGGCGCAGGAGCTGTCCGGTGGTCAAAGGCAGCGCTTGGCCTTGGCGCGGACGCTCGCCAACCGTCCGGAGATTTTACTGCTGGATGAGATTACTTCCGCACTGGACCCCGCCTCGGTCAAAGAGGTGGAGGAACTGCTGCTTCAAATGAACAAAGAAGAGGGAACAACGATGATTTGGATTACACACCATATGGAACAAGCCCGCAGGGTAGGTCACGAAACATGGCTGATGATCGACGGAAGACTGGTAGAACAAGCGGATACGGAGACGTTTTTTAACGCTCCACAACATAGTGAAACCCGCAAGTTTGTAGCAGGAGAATGGGTATGACGATTATTGCCTTGATTCTTTCCCTCGGTTTTGTATTTATTGCCATCGTTATGTCCAAGTCCTTCAAGCTTGGTCTTGACCGGGATATAATGATCGCCACCATCAGAGCATCGGTTCAACTGCTGGCTATCGGTTATGTATTACATTTGATTTTTGGGATGCAGAGCTACGGATTTATTGTATTGTTCATTCTGCTCATGATCACTGTAGCCTCCCAAAATGTTGCGCGCAAAGGACGGTTTATCCCCGGCCTTATGTGGAAGTCATTCCTGACGTTGTTGTGTGTGGAAATCGTTACACAGGCGTTCCTGATTGGCCTGCATATCATTCCGGCGACAGCCCGGTATATGATTCCGATTAGCGGCATGATCATTGGCAGCTCCATGATTTTGTCCAGCCTGCTGGTATCACGGCTCAAGTCGGAAGTCCTGCTGCGCAAGCCTGAAATCATGCTCATTCTCGCACTGGGGGGAACACCGCGACAAGCCATCTTCCCTATACTGAAGAATTGCATACGTTCCAGTATGATTCCAACCATTGAGGGACAGAAAACACTCGGGCTGGTTCAGCTCCCCGGCATGATGACCGGACAAATCATTGCAGGCGCCAATCCCATTGCCGCCGTCCGTTTGCAGTTGCTGATCGTATTTACTACCATGACCTCAGCCATTCTGACCAGTGTGCTGCTCAGCCTGTTCATTTATCCAGTATTATTTACGCGCCAGCAACAACTGCGCACAGAGTCTTGGGAAGTCTGATGGAGATGGTTATACCCAGTCATCTACAGTTACTTGCCATTATCAAAATAAAATAGAGATGTTTAATTCCTGACACGAGGGTTAATAGATACACGAACACGCTTTACTAAAATTCGATGAGGAGTGATTGAACATGGCTAACAACAACCAAAATGGCAAAATGAGTCGCGAAGAGGCAGGACGTTTAGGTGGAGAAGCTACTGCTAAAAATCACGACAAAGAATTTTATCAAGCGATTGGCGAAAAAAGTGGCGAGGCCACTTCCAAAAGTCATGGCAAGGAATTCTACCAAGAAATCGGTGAAAAGGGTGGCGAAGCCACTTCCAGAAATCATGACAAGGATTTCTACCAGGAAATTGGACGTAAGGGCGGTGAAGCCCGCGGCAATTCAGACCAAAGATATGCTGTCGGTGCGATTGCAATGTAAGGTACAGACTGCATACAGTTATGAAGTATAGTGAATGTTTATGTTATAAAAGCCTACCTGCCGGTGTTCCGGTAGGTAGGCTTTTTGTGTGAAAGCTACTTTCATCATCCGACCATACATCTTACAATATACATATACAGGATAAATAACCAATCATACATATTTTATTGCGGATGAAAGAACGAAATAATGTAGATTCTTTTTCTTATGTCTCCTGACTTATACATGAATTATGGGGGTGCGCGAATGTTGATTACAAAGAATAAAATAGCTGCATCTATTTTAAGCGTTATATTTTTTTCACTGATTTTTAGCTGGCTTTATTTTTATTCAGGAAGTCACCATGCTGAAACTGCTAAATTAGTTAAAATTACAGACGATTACTTAGTTGTACAGAGAGATGCTTCTAACGGAGGCGGATATAAAGAATTATATATTTCCTCACAGTCTGTAATCCCTCCTCTGGTTGTAGGAAAACAATATGATTTCGTGTCTGATCAAAGGTTCTTTCAACACCCATATATCCGTTATGTAGAAGAGTAAACAGACACAACAAAAGTGTGCATGCAACTCAAGTCAAATATTCCTGCATTTCGGCTGTTAAGATGGAGTCGAAAGGAGGGAACCGCCCGTGTACGAATGGAACGAAATGGTCCAGCTTATGATTGATTGGATTGATAATAATCTTACCTCAGCACCATCGTTGTTGAGAATGTCCGACCAGCTAGGCTACTCCCCTTACTACTGTACAAGGCAATTTCATTCTCTGACGGGAATGACGTTAAGGGATTATGTATGGATGCGCAGGATTAGCCGGGCAGCCCTTGAACTCCGGGACAGCAATGTTCGCATCCTCGATGTTGCCGTAAAGTATGGGTTTTCTTCACAGAAAGCTTTTACACGAGCATTTGTAAAAGCGTTCGAGGTATCTCCGGCTGTATACCGGAAGAACCCCCGGCCCATTCCATTAGCCATTCGCGCTGAGGTGTTCTCTCCTTACCATTACCATTTGAAGGAGCGGGATAAGATGGTTAAGGAGCATTTACAAGAAGCTGAAGTCAAAATCGAGCATATACCAGCACACAAATTTATTGGGATCTGGGATATCTCTTCTCGAAGCTACGGTGATTTCTGGAGAAACGGTCATAATTGTGATGAAATTTGCGGAACTCTGGAAAGCATGTCTCACCTTAAGCTTCCCGGACAATTGGGTCAAACCGCAGGCTGGTTCTATCAGAATGGTCAGAAGGGCTATCTATATGGAATACCGGTTGCTGCTGACTACACTGGAGAGATTCCAGCAGGTATGGAGTGCCGAAACATCCCCGAATCAGATTATCTGGTGTTTTTCCACCCACCCTTTAACTATTTAAAAAACAATGGAGATGTTATGAGAGTGGTGGAGGAAAAAGCTTGGAACTTTGGCCCACGCAGTATGGGGTATGAATGGGATGAGGAAACGAAGCAGGATTATCAACGACATTTCCCTGAGGGATACGGCTACGCTGTGTTGCGTCCTGTGAAAAAAGTGTAAGAGAAAATAAAAACAGTTTATTAAATATAGAATAAATCGATCACTGAATCATACAGTTTTCGGTTTATTCCTGATCAGTATTTTTATTTTGCAAGTAACTATCAATGATTTTAACCCAATCTGGTAACAACGCTACATGGTGTTTTATCGTTTCACTATCTGATTCCAATACAATCACACCATCTGAGCTGCTGTTGTCAATGACAATTAAATGATCGATAAGTTTAAGATGTAAGAGCAGATTATCCAGTGAGGTCTGATGCCTTCTTATAATATCAGCAGTATCAATATGGTGACCCCCATTTCGAACTCGTGCAGCAACTCGCTCGATATTAAGACGATAATCACCAAGACCCACATAAAACATGATGACTTCAAAGCCGTTTTCTTTTGCCATTCGCATTTGTCGGATCACATTGCCACCAGCAAGTGTCGTCTCTACAGTAAAATCCCGTTTATTTCTTATACAATCCCGCGCTAGTTTAATCGCTTCCTTTCCTGCCGACACTTTGTGTCGATCAGGGTTTTCACGATCAATCCCTCGTGCTAACGCATCTGGATCGATATTAACACTTACACCAAGTTTATCAACGATTAGATTACGAATTGTACTCTTACCACTTCCGTTGTTTCCTGCGAATACAAACATAGTAGCAAACGGCTCACTCATGATAAAATGTCCTGTTCTTTAATTCGTTCTACGTGACCATTACTGTACTCTTTAACAAACTGACCATCCGGCGTTTTGTAGACAATATATGTGCCATTTGCCTTAGCGTCCAGTTTTGCTCTATCTCCAGTTAGTTTGATTAACTTGCCTAGGTCGTGTGTACGATTCATTTAGCCATCACCATCCCATTCAAATCATATAACGAGAGTATATCATAAATCGAAAAGCCTGAAAGATTCCAGCTTCACTCAAATCCATGCGAATACCGCACGGCTAAAAACCGTGACAAGTAAAGAAGACAGCCAGAAACCTATAATTCAAGGTCGAATAACCCGTTATAATTTCATGGCAGTCTATTGGAGAAATCAGTTACAATCTCATTGACAATTTTCTTTTTTGTATCCTTGATGAACAACGTTATTGAATTGACTTTGCATGCATGCTTATGAATAGCAAAGTGCTTCATGATGCCCACATGATTCATTTTTTGCATTAATAAAGAACAGAAACTAAGCTAAGTAAGCAGTAACAAGTTGTTAATATTGGATTGGAGGTGTAGACCATGAAGTCCTTTCGCTTTTGATTGTTCCTAGTCTCATGTATAGTTACTGCTATAAATATTGCGGGATATGACGACTATAATATACTTTTGGCTATGATTAGCCCGTTGGTTTGGATGCATGAATATTTTCAATTTGTGCGCAAAGCACATATCCCCATAGCCCTTGTGTACTTCACTACAATAGGTTTCTGGTATGTCATAGGATATGTTATCGATCGGTTGATTAGAAAATTGAAACTCGCTAAAAATAAATAAGCTATACAAACACGGTACATACCCCATTTCTCATTTTGAGTAATGGGGTACAACGTAAATCATAATGTCCCATGAAGTAATGCAATATCATTCTCCGCGCACATCATACTGTATTTTTATGAATAGCTAATTAAAGATAGGATTGTATTTTTTTAAGAATATTTTGACCATTTGTAGTAAACAAAATATATGTCTTTGAATTGGTTTTAATTACAACCCTATCCGTTGTTGCATAAGGGGTACCTATTCTTATTGCATCTTTCTCTTGTCCAGCATAAGTGTTATCAAACGAAACATCTTCAATATCCTCAAGAGATACTTCTATCCTAGATAACTGCCAAGTAATAACCAAATTATTACTTTCTTTTTTTATACCGATTCCCAACATGCTGTTTCCTCCTAAATTTTTTTCAATACAAATTGCAAAGCGAAATGCGACATCTTGCAGGAATGCTAATTGCCTGATTTGTGTAAAATGAGGCTCCCAGGTCACCTCTACGAGGAGAATCATTAATTACTTACAGGAATTCACAAGAAGTTCACCCAAAAGCTATGCTATACAAGCCATAGAAATTAGGGTTAATTTCCCGTAGAGAAGACCAATAATCACGCCTGTTGAATAACCAAAATAAGTAACTCAATT
>NZ_ASSB01000020.1:0-61920 GCF_000520755.1 Paenibacillus sp. 1-18 | reverse complement strand
ACGTTGCCAAGCAACAAATAAAGAGGATCATGATCTTAATGAGATCATGATCCTCTTTTGTGTATTTTAACGATCACTATCAATTCCTAAGGTTGACAGAAAGAAAAGGCTTTGCGACACTCTAAGTGCACAATCTTTTTTATGGAGACATAAGTATACGAGCGAGGTGACGAAGGCTATGGAGATCAGACAATTACAACGGGAGGAATTTGAAGTTGCTATTGAATTATCCCAATATGCTTTTCAGTTTACAATGTCCCCGGAGGATCTGGAGAAATCCAAGAAAAAGTTCAAGCCAGAACAAACATGGGGCATATTCGATGGACATGACTTGAATGCTAAGCTGACTTTGCTACCTTTGCAGGTATACATACATGGTCAGGTTTTTGAGATGGGTGGCATTGCTGGTGTGGCAACGTGGCCAGAAAAGCGTCGTGGAGGCATGGTTTCACGTTTGTTGACACATGCGCTTAAAGAGATGAAGTCTACTGGACAAAGCCTTTCTTTTCTGCACCCATTCTCCTTTGCCTTCTATCGTAAATTTGGATGGGAAACGTATGTTGAGTACAAAAAGTATGTTATCCCGATTGATAAATTTCCTGCTAAGCTTAAAACAGAAGGCATAGTCAAGCGGGATATTAAAGATATTTCTGAACTGAACCAAGTGTATCAAGCGTATGCTTCGTCTTATAATGGCACGCTGGTACGGGATAAGGAATGGTGGCAAGAACGGATTTTAAATGAGAACTACCGAACCGCAGTTTATTACTCAGAAGCAGGTAATCCTCAGGGATATGCGCTATACAAAATTGAAGATAAGCAGTTGAATTGCGATGAATTGATATATGAGAATGAAACGGCGCGTCGGGCTTTATGGACTTATTTTGCAAATCATGATTACATGATAACCCAAGGTAAATTTATTTACGTTCCGGCAGATGACAATCTGCCATTTTTACTCGATGATCCGCGAATTCAACAGGAAACGCTGCCTTATTTTATGGGACGAATTGTGGATGCAGCTGCTTTTGTCGAAAAATATCCCTTTAAAGCAATTGGAGTGGAAACACGCTTGACCTTAAATTTGTCAGATCATTATGCTCCATGGAATGAAGGAGTATGGACATTAACGATAAACTCTGAAGGACGAGGATATTTAGAGAGAGTAGATACAAGCAGTTCTTCTGAAAACAACATAGCAGTTGACTTGAGTGTTGGCATCCAATCGCTGACGACCCTAATGCTTGGCTATCAGCGCGCTGATGATCTATATAAGTGGGGGCGTATTGAAGGACGCAGTGAGTCTATGTCTGCATTGAAACGTGTAGTACCAGTAAAACAGACGTTTTTGTTGGATTTTTTCTAATCCTGGCCTAGACTTTATTCGAGAAAATGGGTGGCGTTGGCGAGGGTAAGCACGATTCGTCTATACAAGTAGCACGGGAGTAGCAGGATGGGTTTTTTCAGGACTCTTTCCAGAATGGGGAGAGTTTTTTTCTTACATTGTATAAAACATAATTAGATTGCGAAAAATGGTATTGACCCCTTGGCAAAAATGAAAAATATGCTATAATGTGAATATAGTCAAAGAAAGTCAAAGTCAATTAAACCTAGTGTGATCCATTAGAAGGTAATGATGCTGATTGACTGGCCGTATTGAGTATTTTGACAGCAAAGAAGCTAAACAGGATTGAAATCATTTGTGGATAGTCAGTAGCTGCTCTTATAAACATAAGAGAAGTGTATGATTTATCGCAAGTATAGGTCACACTAGAGACTAAACGGCACGTTTTCAAGAGATGCAGCAGGGTGAAAAAGTCCTGATACAGCTTAGATTCGTGACTTTACCGTTTGGTTAAGTTCAATATACGGCGGACTCTGTGGAGCGTGAAATGTACTTGAATACTTGCGTTTCCGTTAGTGGAGGATGAATGAAATGCGCAATGTTTCCGATATTATTGAACAATATTTGAAGAACATATTGCTTGAAAGTCCCCAAGGCTTAGTGGAGATTCAGCGCAATGATTTGGCTGACCGTTTTTCTTGCGTGCCGTCGCAAATCAACTATGTTATTAGTACCCGTTTTACGCTGGAAAAGGGCTATGTGGTGGAAAGTAAGCGTGGTGGTGGGGGCTACATTCGCATTCAACGAATTCAGTTGCCTGCACAGCATGCGATACACACACATCTTCATCAGAGCATCGGGGAGGAAATTAGCCAATCGGCGGCAGAAGGACTGATTTATCAGTTGGAGGAAGCTCATTTTCTAAGCAAAAGGGAAGCGAGTTTAATGAAGGCCGCTTTATCGAGGGACACCTTATTGCTGAAGCTCCCCTATCGTGACCAGCTGCGGGCAAGGTTGCTTAAGGCTATGCTGTTCTCGTTGCTGGCGACCAAATAGTCAGTAGCCATAACCAGTAAATAGAGATTTACGATTCAGATGTAGGGATTTGTGAAAATCCAGACGTTGAAGGAGGTGCTTTTATGCTGTGCCAGGAATGTAATATGCGGCCGGCAACTTTGCATTTCACCAAAATTGTGAACGGCGAAAAGACAGAGTTTCATATTTGTGAGACATGTGCGAAGGAAAAAGGGGAAATACTCCCTGGAACACCCAATGGTTTTTCGATTCATAGCTTATTGTCGGGGATGCTGGATTTTGACTCCAGCACCAAGAGCCAGTCTTCAGGTCACAATGGTCCACAAAATTTGCAATGCAAGGATTGTGGCATGACCTATACACAGTTTAGCAAGCTGGGGCGTTTTGGGTGCCCGTCGTGCTATCAATATTTTGACAGTCGTCTGGACCCTCTGTTCAAACGTGTGCATGGCAGTACAGGTCATGTGGGTAAAGTTCCGGTCCGGACTGGAGGCCGTCTGAAGGTTAAACGGCAAATTGATGATTTGAAAAAAGAGATGCAACAGCATATTGTACAGGAAGAATTCGAGGCAGCTGCTGAGCTTAGGGATCAAATCAGAAAGCTTGAAAAGGAAATGACTGAAGAGTAAAGTTTGTGAAGAGTAGGAGGGAATGCGTGATGCCCAATATCCGATTTACGGAAAAGCCGCTAAGTGATTGGATGCGTGGTGATGCTGCGGATTCGGAGATTGTCATTAGTAGCCGGGTAAGAATTGCGCGTAACTTGCAACATCTGCCTTTTCCCATGCTTGCTACCAATCAGCAGTCGGAAGAAGTGCTTCAACGCTTGACGGATATCCTTCAGTATGATGATTTGGGTCGTTTTGGTACTTTCCATACCTTGAAAATATCCGAGTTGGATGAGATCGACAAGCAGGTACTGGTTGAGAAGCATTTGATTAGTCCTAATCTGGCGAACGAATCTCGTAACGGTGCTGTGTTGATTAGTGATGATGAATCGGTTAGTGTTATGATAAACGAAGAGGATCATCTGCGTATTCAGTGCTTATATCCGGGATGTCAGGTTAGAGAAGCTTGGGAACGAGCTATGATTATTGATGATGCATTTGAAGCGCATGTTGATTATGCATTTGATGATCGGAGAGGTTTTCTGACCAGTTGTCCGACAAATGTTGGCACAGGTATGAGAGCTTCGGTGATGATGCATCTGCCCGCATTAGTCATGACTCACCAAATCAATCGTATATTGTCCGCTGTTTCACAGGTAGGTCTTACGGTTCGTGGCATTTATGGTGAAGGCAGCGAAGCGGTCGGTAATTTGTTTCAGATTTCTAATCAGATTACATTAGGACAAACCGAAGCGGAAATTATTGAAAATCTACATGGCGTGGTGCTGCAGATTATAGAGCACGAGCGTTCTGCCAGAGAACGGCTGATGAATGAGTCCATGTTGCGAATTACAGATCGGGTGATGCGTTCATTCGGTATTTTGTCATATGCAGCAGTGCTGGATTCAAAGGAGGCTGCGCAGCGGCTGTCCGATGTACGTCTCGGCGTGGATTTAGGGATTTTGGAGCGTCCATCCATCGCAGCGATGAATGAACTGAATGTGATGACGCAGCCTGGATTCCTGCAAAAGAGCTTTGGCGATAAAATGAACACCGGTGAGCGCGATATGTACCGGGCGAAGCTGATCCGGCAAAAATTAGGCACAACCCTTTAATATATAGTTTTATCTGAAATACACACTGTGGAGGTGCAGGATATATGATGTTTGGAAGATTTACGGAACGTGCACAAAAAGTGCTTGCCTTGGCCCAGGAAGAAGCTGTTCGATTGGGACATAACAACATTGGTACAGAGCACATTTTGCTCGGCCTCATTCGTGAAGGTGAAGGAATAGCAGCCAAAGCCTTGATCGGTTTAGGGCTGGGACTGGAAAAAATCCAGGATGAAGTGGAGACGCTTATTGGACGCGGTCAAGAGCAACCGACGAACATTGCCTATACTCCTCGCGCCAAAAAGGTCATCGAGCTGTCTATGGATGAAGCGCGTAAACTGGGTCATACCTATGTGGGCACAGAACATATTTTGCTCGGTCTCATTCGTGAAGGTGAAGGCGTAGCGGCCCGTGTACTGAACAATCTGGGCATCAGTCTGAATAAAGCGCGTCAGCAAGTGCTCCAATTGCTAGGCAGCAGCGAGGCGGTTTCCAGCCATCACGGCGCTCCGACTAATGTCAGCACACCAACCCTGGATAGCTTGGCACGCGATCTGACGGCATCTGCGAAGGAAAATAACCTGGACCCTGTTATTGGGCGCAGCAAGGAGATTGAGCGCGTCATTCAGGTGCTCAGCCGCCGTACAAAGAACAATCCGGTTCTGATCGGGGAGCCTGGGGTAGGTAAAACAGCGATTGCCGAGGGATTGGCACAAAAAATTATTGCCAATGAGATTCCTGAAACGCTGCGTGACAAACGCGTAATGACACTCGACATGGGCTCTGTGGTAGCAGGCACCAAGTATCGTGGTGAATTTGAGGATCGTTTGAAAAAAATTATGGACGAGATTCGTCAAGCTGGAAACATCGTATTGTTCATTGATGAGCTGCATACGCTGATTGGTGCTGGTGGAGCGGAAGGAGCAATTGATGCCTCCAACATCCTGAAGCCTGCATTGGCACGTGGCGAACTGCAATGCATCGGTGCAACAACGCTGGATGAATATCGCAAATATATTGAGAAGGATGCTGCTTTGGAGCGTCGTTTCCAACCGATTACTGTGGATCAGCCTTCTCCGGAAGAAGCGATTCAAATTTTGTATGGTCTGCGCGACCGTTACGAAGCGCATCACCGTGTGAAGATCACGGATGAGGCAATTGAAGCGGCAGTAAGATTGTCGGACCGTTATATCACCGACCGCTTCCTGCCGGATAAGGCGATTGACCTTATTGACGAAGCAGGCTCCAAGGTAAGGCTAAATTCCTACACCGTACCGCCAAACCTGAAGCAACTGGAAAACCGTCTCGAAGATATCCGTAAGGAAAAGGATTCGGCGGTACAAAGCCAGGAGTTTGAAAAGGCAGCAGCGTTGCGTGATACAGAGCAAAAAATTCGTGAAGAGCTGGATGTTACGAAAAACCAATGGAAAGAACAACAGGGTCGCACAGATTCCGAAGTTACACCGGAGGATATCGCTCAGGTCGTTGCAATCTGGACAGGTGTTCCAGTCAGCAAGCTGAAAGAGGAAGAAACACACCGCTTGCTGAATATGGAACAGTTGTTGCATGAACGGGTTATTGGTCAGGACGAAGCTGTTAAGGCAGTAAGCCGCGCTATTCGCCGGGCACGTGCGGGACTGAAAGATCCGAAGCGTCCGATCGGCTCCTTTATTTTCCTCGGTCCAACTGGAGTTGGTAAAACAGAACTGGCACGCGCACTAGCTGAATCTATGTTCGGAGATGAAAATGCGGTTATCCGTATCGATATGTCCGAATATATGGAGAAGCACTCCACGTCCCGTCTGGTAGGAGCGCCTCCAGGGTATGTTGGATATGAAGAAGGTGGCCAACTGACTGAGAAGGTACGTCGTAAGCCATACTCTGTTGTGTTGCTGGATGAGATTGAAAAAGCACATCCAGAGGTGTTCAATATTCTGCTGCAAGTGCTGGAAGATGGACGTCTGACGGATTCCAAAGGCCGTGTTGTTGACTTCCGCAACACACTCATTATTTTGACATCCAACGTCGGTGCACAGGCGATTAAACGTAACTCCACGCTTGGCTTTACAGCCGTTGTAGACGCTGGAGCGGATTACGATAACATGAAGGGTAAAGTGATGGATGAACTGAAGAAAAGCTTCCGTCCTGAGTTCTTGAACCGGATTGATGAAATTATCGTTTTCCATTCTCTCGAAGAAAAACATATCGCCGAAATCGTGTCACTCATGTCTGAGGAGCTGCGTAAGCGTCTGAATGAGTACGAGGTGGACTTTGAACTGACAGACAAGGCTAAGACATTCCTTGCGAAGGAAGGCTTTGATCCAGCTTACGGTGCGCGTCCATTGCGTCGTGCAATTCAGAAGCATATAGAAGATCGTCTGTCCGAGGAACTGTTGACTGGAAATATTACTAAAGGTGATTCTCTGATGATTGATGAGGAGAACGGTGCATTGACAGTTACGAAAAAGGATAACGTATCCGCGAAGTCCTAAAACGTTTTACTAAATAAAGCAGTACAGAAGGGTGTCTCGCAGGCTGGAAGGCTATTGCGAAGGCACCCTTTTTGTGTATAGAACGCTACGGAATGGTTGGGTAAATGCTTTGGAAAAGTTTGTGATATCGCTTTACGTCCGCCAAGCTTCAATGGTAAACTTTTATTGATACAGCTCTTTCCGGGCTGTATCAAGATAAATTTGACATCATTTGTCGTCAATAAGGAGCCAGGGATCAAAGTATGGCTAAAGTGAAAACTAAATTTTCCTGTACGGAATGCGGTTATGAATCGCCCAAATGGTACGGAAAATGTCCTGGATGTCAGGCGTGGAATTCCATGGTGGAAGAAACGGAAAGCGTTGTAAAAACTCAAGGAATGGGTTCTCCCCTTCTTACTCATAGCACAAAAGATAAGCCGCTCCCCATTATTGAGGTAGAGAGTGGCAAAGAAGCACGAATTTTGACGGGAATTGGCGAATTGAATCGTGTGCTTGGCGGAGGCGTAGTGCCGGGGTCCCTCGTTCTGGTGGGCGGTGATCCGGGGATTGGTAAATCTACGCTGATGCTACAAACCTCTAATGAGCTCGCTTTAACCGGTTTGAAGGTGCTGTACGTGTCTGGTGAGGAGTCGGTTCGTCAAACGAAGCTGCGCGCAGACCGACTGGGTGCCTTGTCTCCCAATTTGTACGTATTATGTGAGACGAATTTGGAGACGATTGAAGAAGCAGTGGACAGCTTGAAGCCCGAATTTTTGGTGATAGACTCTATTCAGACCGTATATTTGCCGGAGGTGACAAGTGCGCCAGGAAGTGTGGCTCAGGTCCGAGAGTGTACCTCACGCTTTATGCGAATTGCCAAGGGACTAGGGATTGCTACGGTGCTGGTAGGACATGTGACCAAGGAAGGGGCAATTGCAGGCCCACGTCTGTTGGAGCATATGGTCGATTGCGTGCTTTATTTTGAAGGAGAGCGTCATCATACGTATCGGCTGCTGCGTGCAGTTAAGAACCGTTTCGGTTCTACGAATGAAATCGGCATTTTTGAAATGGCTGAGAGTGGCTTGCGTGAGGTAGCGAATCCTTCTGAGCTTTTCCTGTCTGAACGACCACTAGGGGTGGCTGGTTCCACTGTTGTAGCCAGTGTGGAAGGAACCAGACCTGTGCTGGTCGAACTGCAGGCGCTGATTGCGGCCACGCATTTTCCTTCTCCACGCCGAATGGGTACAGGAATCGACCATCATCGGATGGGATTAATTATAGCCGTGCTGGAAAAACGGATGGGCATGTTTTTGCAAAACCAGGATGCTTATCTCAACGTAGCCGGCGGCGTGAAGCTGGATGAGCCCGCGGTGGATTTGGCTATAGCGGTGAGCATTGCTTCCAGTTTCCGGGACGCTCCTACCAAGCCGTACGATGTAATTTTTGGTGAAGTGGGGCTGACAGGCGAGGTGCGAGCTGTATCCCGAGCAGAGCAGCGAGTGCGGGAAGCGGAGAAACTGGGTTTCAAACGGGTGATCATGCCAGAGAAAAGCCTGAAGGGCTGGACACATCCGAAAGGGATACAAATTATAGGAGTAGCAACGGTGGCAGATGCACTGGCAGCCGCATTAGATTAGGGGGCAATGAGAATGAAAGAAGCGAGCCAACTGGATAAAATGAACGATTTGCTGCGGCTTGTGGCACCGGGAACTCCCTTTCGCGATGGATTGGAAAACGTTTTACGTGCTAAAACGGGTGCTCTTCTGGTCGTTGGCTATAGCCCGGAAGTAATGGAAGTCGTGGATGGCGGGTTCTCTATCAACTGTGATTTTTCGCCGAACTATTTATATGAATTGGCTAAAATGGATGGCGCAATCATATTGAGCGAAGATTTGAAGCGGATTTTATACGCAAATACGCAATTAATTCCTGACTCTTCTATTTCGTCGATTGAAACAGGGATTCGACACCGGACAGCAGAGCGAGTTGCAAAGCAGACAGGCAAGCTCGTTGTGTCCATTTCCCAGCGGCGTAATATTATTACGTTGTATCAGGGAACGCTGCGCTATGCGCTCAAGGAAATCGGAGTCATCTTAACGAAGGCCAATCAGGCAATTCAGACACTAGAAAAATATAGATCGGTGTTGGGTCAAGCCTCGACGAATTTGACAGCATCTGAATTCGAAGAGCTGGTAACCATGCCGGAGGTCGTTAATGTTATCCAACGGATTGAAATGGTGCTGCGCATTAAAATGGAAATCAAACGATTTATTAATGAGCTCGGAAATGAAGGCCGACTCATCAGCATGCAGATGGAGGAGCTTGTCAGCAATATAGAGGAAGAAGCCTGGTTGCTGTACAAGGATTATGCTAAAGACGACAGCGACGAGAAAATCCGTGAGATTATACTTGGACTCAAGCGATCTACGGACGACGAGTTGCTGGATGTTAATCATATCGTACGTTTACTGGGTTACCCGTCTTCTGCTGCAACATCAGAGGAGTATATTGCTGCACGCGGGTATCGGGTGCTGAACAAGATACCACGTCTGCCGAATGTGATTATTCATAATCTGGTGGAGCGGTTTGGACGCTTTCCGCATGTTATAACTGCAACGATTGAAGAGCTGGATGAAGTGGATGGCATCGGAGAGGTTCGTGCGCGTACGATTAAAGAAGGTCTTAAAAGGTTGCAGGAACAAGTTTTCATTGACAGACAAATGTAAATGTAATACAGTGAAAGGATTATAATGGAACAATTCATACATTGAGGTGAAGAGATGATTACCAAATCAATTCCGAACATGTTTACCTTGGGTAACTTGTTTCTCGGAATGATCGCCATTTTATTGGCCGTAGACGGAAAATACAGTCTTGCCGCTATTATGGTTATTGTCGCCATGTTGTTGGACGGACTGGACGGAAGAATGGCCCGGGCGCTGAATGCCCAGAGCGAATTCGGTAAAGAACTGGACTCCTTATCAGATATGATATCATTTGGTGTAGCTCCCGCAGTTATTATGTACATGGTTGCTTTTCATGATGCAAATTCGGCTTTGGCTTGGACGGTTACGGCCATTTTCCCCATGTGCGGAGCGTTGCGTTTGGCTCGATTTAATGTACGCCCCGGTGTGCCAGGTTATTTTACAGGCTTGCCGATTCCGGCAGCAGGTGGCGTACTAGCCACTTTGTCCTTATTTCATAACAATGTTTCATTGTTATACATGTCGATTGCCATGTTGCTGGTCTCTTATTTGATGGTCAGCTCCATGAGATATCCTAATTTTAAAAAGGTTGGCTTTCCGAAAAAAGCGATCTGGATCGCTCCTTGGGTTGTGATTGCAGCGGTAGTACTGGCTGCTAAATTTCCCGACCAGCTGTCGAAGCTGATTTTTGTCCCATTGGTGCTATATGCATTATATGGGATGAAACTGAACATCCGTAAGCTTTCACGCAGACGGGGACGTGATCGGGAACGTTCCAACCAGGAAGAACAGGACGATCAATATCGTCATTCGCAACGTTAATAACAGCTAGAAACAAATGAGCATTTATTTCCTTGAATTCTTTCAGGGAGATAGATGCTTTTTTTGTGCATAAAAAATAAAAACACAGGGTTAGCCGGGCGAGGATTGGATCATACTGGTAAAGAAAAAAGTGTATATCCAATAAATAGCAGGATGTATGAGAAGAAAAAAGGAGGTATAGAGACTCGATGTGGAGAAAGGCTATTTTAACTTTTACAGGATTGTGCGGAGCATGGTTTGGCTATACGTTGTACCATCGGGTAGGAGGTATCTTATCATGGATGCCGCAGTGGTTGAATGATGGTACCTTACCGGGAATGGCCGTTTGGATGATTGCGGGAGCAGTGCTGTTTATGGCCGGTTGCTCATTCGCAGGGGCATCGGTGGCGAATCGGTTGCAGCAGGGCATTGAGGGCTTGGTCCGGATACCGATGAATGAGATGCTTGCCGGTGTAATTGGATTAGCAGTGGGATTGATCCTTTCCTTGGCAGTCTACCCGCTTTTATCATGGTTGGGAGCACCTGGTCAGCTGATTCAGACAGCCGTTACCATCGTTTGCGGATATGTAGGATTGATGGTTGGTTTGGAGAAGCGGGATGAGCTGTCTTCGTTTTGGAGTTCTGGTTTTTTTGGCCGGGGCACAGGTGTACCAGAACGTAAGCTGGAGGAACATAAAATTTTGGATACCAGCGTCATTATAGATGGGCGTATTGCGGATATTTGCAAGACAGGTTTTATTGAAGGAACGATAGTGATTCCTGAATTTGTGTTGGAGGAACTGCAGCATATTGCAGATTCATCTGATTTACTTAAGCGTAATCGTGGGCGTCGGGGTCTGGATATTTTGAATAAAATCCAAAAAGAGCTGGATGTGAATGTGCTCATTTATGAAGGGGATTTTGAGGAGATTTCAGAGGTTGACAGTAAGCTGGTCAAGCTGGCAAAGGTGCTGGAGGGTAAAGTTGTAACCAATGACTTTAACCTGAATAAGGTATGTGAGCTTCAGGGTGTATCGGTGCTGAACATTAATGATTTGGCGAATGCAGTCAAGCCTGTCGTACTGCCTGGTGAGGAAATTATGGTGCAGATCATTAAGGACGGCAAGGAGCATGGACAGGGTGTGGCCTATTTGGATGATGGTACGATGATTGTTGTGGAGGGCGGACGTGACTATATCGGTTCCTTGATGGAGGTGCTGGTCACGAGTGTACTTCAGACCTCTGCGGGACGTATGATCTTTGCTAAACCGAAACTATTGGAAAAAGCTCAATAAACGAGGTATGATGAAGTAGATATGTTATCATACGGATCGTACAAGTACGATCAGGGCAGGAGTTATTTCAATGAACAATCGGGTAGGAGTCGTTATTGTGGCGGCTGGGCGCGGCTCCCGTATGGGGACGCAGGAAAGTAAGCAATTTCTGCTTTTGCGGGACAAGCCCATCTTCATACATACACTTGAAATATTTGCAGCTATGCCCGAAGTGGATGAAATGGTGATGGTGACGGGAGCTGAAGATGTGGAGCGCTGTCGGGAATGGATTCGTCAATACCAGATCGAAAAAAACGTACAGGTGGTAGCTGGTGGCAGTGAACGACAGCATTCGGTTTATCACGGCTTACGCCACTTGCAAGCAGATTGGGTGATGGTTCATGATGGTGTGCGCCCACTGATCCAGCCTGAGCTTGTACGTTCATGTCTGGAGGCGGCTCAGCGTACCGGTGCTTCTGTAGCGGCAGTACCTGTAAAGGATACGGTCAAGCAAGTGAACGGGGATGGTATCATTACAGCAACGCCAGATCGCCGAAGTCTGTGGAGTATTCAAACGCCACAGACTTTTCGTCTTTCCGATTTGCTCCGTGCGTATGAGGAAGCAGAGCAGGCGGGATTTTTGGGAACAGATGATTCTACACTGGTGGAGCGGCTTGGCATTCCGGTTACTGTCGTTCAAGGCAGCTACAAGAACATCAAAATTACTACGCCTGAGGATTTGGACATGGCGGCGCTATGGGTAAAGACAGAGGGAGAGGATATCAAGTGATCAGAGTAGGACAAGGATTTGACGTCCACCAGCTGGTGGAAGGAAGGCCATGTATCATCGGAGGCGTGAATATTCCCTATGAGAAAGGTTTGCTGGGCCATTCCGATGCAGATGTGTTGCTGCATGCGATTAGCGATGCCATCCTGGGTGCGCTTGGCTTGGGAGACATCGGGAAGCATTTTCCGGATAACGACCCTGAATTTAAGGATGCCGACAGCCTGAAGCTGCTAGAGCATGTGTGGGGGTTGGCTAAAGAGCGAGGCTATCGCTTGGGGAATATCGATTCTACGATCATTGCACAGAAGCCCAAGATGGCATCGTATATTCCGCAGATGAATGAGGTCATCGCCCGGGCTTTGGAAGCAGAAGAGCCATCCCAGGTGAATGTCAAGGCGACTACCACAGAGCAACTCGGTTTTACCGGGCGGGGCGAAGGGATTGCGGCTCAATCGGTTGTCTGTCTTATCAAGTAAATGCTATCATCTTGAGTAATTCAATTTGGAGGAGATTATATGAGCACGGAAATTCGTGTACGCTATGCACCAAGCCCTACAGGGCATCTGCATATTGGAAACGCCAGAACGGCATTATTTAATTATTTATTTGCCCGTAATCAAGGCGGGAAATTTATTATTCGCATCGAAGACACAGATGTGAAGCGCAATATTGAGGGCGGAGAAGAAAGCCAACTTAAATATTTGAAATGGTTGGGTATGGACTGGGATGAGAGCGTAGATGTGGGAGGTGAGTTTGGACCTTACCGTCAGACTGAACGCTTGGATATATACAAAACATACTGGCAGGATTTGCTGGATCGTGGTTTGGCTTACCGTTGCTACTGCACGGAGGAAGAATTGGAACGCGAACGTGAAGAACAGATGGCACGGGGGGAGACACCACGCTATTCTGGAAAGCATCGTGACTTAACAGAAGAACAGTGTCAGGCATTTGAAGCAGAAGGCCGTGTACCAAGCATTCGTTTCCGCGTACCGGAAGATCGCGAATATACGTTTGACGATATCGTTAAAGGTCAAATTACGTTCAATTCCAAGGAAAGCGGCGATTTTGTTATCGTCAAAAAAGACGGTATTCCGACATATAACTTCGCTGTAGCGGTTGACGATTATTTGATGAAAATATCGCATGTATTACGAGGCGAGGATCATGTTTCCAATACGCCGCGGCAATTGATGATCTTTGAAGCTCTCGGCTGGGAGCCTCCACGCTTTGGTCATATGACGCTGATCGTAGGCGAGGATCACAAAAAGCTCAGCAAGCGTAACGAATCCATTATTCAATTCATGGAGCAGTATGACAAGCTGGGCTATCTACCGGAAGCTATATTCAACTTTATTGCGCTGTTGGGCTGGTCTCCAGAAGGCGAAGAAGAGATCTATGATCGGGAGCAATTGATTTCGATTTTCGACCCTAATCGTTTGTCCAAAAGCCCGGCCGTATTTGATACGAATAAGCTTGCTTACTTGAACAATCATTATATTAAAAAGGCTGATCCTGAGCGGATTGCCAGCATGGCGATTCCTCATTTGCAGGCAGCAGGGTTGTTGCCGATTGAACTGTCTGCGGAACAGCAGGATTGGGCTAAGGCCCTCGTTCGCTTATATCAGGAGCAGATGACTTCTGCGTCCGATATTGTAGCGTTGTCTGAGTTATTTTTTCGTTCACACCTGGAGATGGATGCCGAAGCGGCGGCTGTACTGGCTGAAGAACAGGTTCCTGAGGTGCTCAGAGCCTTTGCCAACAAGGTTGAAGAGAGCGGGGAATTTACAGCCCCACAAATGGCCAAGCTGATTAAGGAAGTTCAAAAGGAAACCGGTTTTAAGGGTAAACAGCTGTTCATGCCGATTCGTGTGGCTCTTACAGGTCAAACTCATGGACGGGATCTGAACGAAACCATCTATTTGCTTGGACGTGACAAGGTGTTGGATCGTCTTAAGGCACAAATTAAAGGCTGATATTTCTTGTCAATTTGTTGTCTTTTCGCTATAATGACTCCATTGATACGGATTGATATTTACGTGTAAAGGCTGCGAACAGGAGAAGTAAACTGCATATGGGCATCTGCCAGAGAGGACGACCGAGGGGAAACCCTAGGCTGGAAGCCGTCCAGATGACCTGCGGAGGAAATGCACCTGGGAGCCGTGCGCCCGAATCCTAATTAGACTGCTAATTATGGCAAGGGCGTGACGAGTCGTTCCCGTTACCGGACGCCAAAGACGGACATTTCTGCTTTTAGGCAGTAGTTATGTCCGAAGCAGAGTGGGACCACGTTCATGCGTCTCTGCAGCTCAGGCTGCGGAGGCGCTTTTTCATTTTTATCAGACTCGTCATAGATTAAAAAATGTCGAAGAGTGCTGAAAGATGCGAAAATTGGCGGAACGTGAAGTGTTGTGGAGATGCGGCAAGGATATGGGAGGAATAGGAGGGCGACATGTTCAGACATATCAAATCCGACATTCAGACTGTTTTGGATAATGATCCGGCCGCCCGGAGTAAGCTGGAGGTCATTTTTACGTATTCCGGCGTTCATGCCCTTTGGGCACACCGAATCGCACATTGGTTTTATTTGCGAAAATGGTGTACTGTAGCTCGTGTTATATCTCAAGTATCGCGTTTTATGACAGGCATTGAAATTCATCCTGGCGCTCGTATCGGAGATCGACTGTTCATTGACCATGGCATGGGAGTGGTCATCGGTGAAACCTGTGAGATCGGCGACGATGTCGTATTGTATCAGGGGGTCACTCTTGGAGGGACCGGAAAAGAGAAGGGGAAGCGCCATCCGACCATTGGGAATAATGTAGTTATAGGCTCCGGTGCAAAGATATTGGGCTCATTTACAATTGGGGCGCAGTCCAATATTGGCTCTAACTCGGTTGTGCTTAAAGAGGTTCCGCCAAACAGTACGGTAGTGGGCATCCCAGGGCGGGTGGTCAGACAAGATGGAAGACGTCCGGACCGACTTAGTCATCAGCTGCCTGATCCGGTCGTGGATTCTATACGGGATCTTCAATTGGAAATAAAGCGATTGCGTGCAGAGTTATCTGATTTGAAGGATGAGCGATCTGCTCAGAAACATCAGGTGACACAAGAGAATAAATGACAAGGATAATTTTTATGAGGGAGGAACATAACGATGCCGCTTCAAATTTATAATACCATGACGAGGAGCCGGGAAACCTTTGTGCCACTGGAGCCTGGAAAGGTTAAGATGTATGTATGTGGACCCACCGTATATGATTACATTCATATTGGTAATGCACGACCTGTAATTGTGTTTGACGTGGTACGCAGCTACCTGGAGTATTTGGGCTATACTGTAAACTATGTGGTGAATTTTACGGATGTCGATGATAAGCTGATTCGCAAAGCTAGGGAACTCGATACGGAGGTTCCGGCAGTTGCCGAGAAATTTATTGCAGCCTATCATGAGGATCTGGCGGGATTGAATGTTCCTGCTGCCAGCATAAATCCGCGCGTAACAGAGAGCATGGATTTGATTATTGATTTTATTAAGGAACTGGTAGACAAAGGCTATGCCTATGAGAACGAGGGCGATGTGTTCTATCGAACCAAAAAGTTCAAAGATTACGGACAACTGTCAGGTCAGAATCTGGAGGAGCTTCAGTTCGGAATTCGCATCAATGTTGATGAGCGTAAGGAAAATGCCGAGGATTTTGTACTCTGGAAGGCAGCAAAGCCGGGAGAAATTTATTGGTCGAGTCCTTGGGGAGATGGACGACCGGGATGGCATATCGAATGCTCGGCTATGGCTCGCCATTATTTGGGGGATACACTGGATATCCATGGGGGCGGACAGGATTTGCAATTTCCGCATCATGAATGTGAATGCGCGCAATCCGAAGTGATTACGGGTAAGCCATTGGCTCGCTACTGGATGCATAACGGATATATCCGAATTGATAATGAAAAAATGTCGAAATCACTCGGTAATGGTATTTTGGTTAAAGATCTGCGAACTCGCCACAAGCCTGAAGCTTTGCGTTATTTTATGCTGTCGACGCATTATCGTAATCCATTGAACTACAACCAAGAGACGATGAGTCAAGCAGAGAACAGTGTCGAACGGATTGCTAATGCAGTCGCGAACGTGAAGCATCGTTTGGCCAATGCTTTGAAAGGTAATGGAGAAGTAGCGGCTGAGCTGCAAACGAAGCTTGACGGAATTTTGCAGCAATTTGGCGAAAAGATGGATGATGATTTCAATACACCTGATGCGATTACTGCTGTATTCGAATGGGTCAGCGAAGCCAATCATTTGTTGCAGCGTGATGTTGTCAATCAGGCGGAATTGCAGGCTGTACTGCATACCTTCCATTCGATGAATACTGTACTTCGCATATATTCGGAACCCAAAGAAGAGCTGCTGGATGATGAAATAGAGCAATTAATTGCAGAACGTGTCGAAGCTCGTAAAACCAAAAATTGGGGCAGAGCCGACGAAATTCGCGATCTGCTGGCTGCTAAAGGCATTGTGCTTGAGGATACGGCACAGGGGATGCGGTGGCGGCGAAAATGAATGATAAGTCACTGAATACGGGGGCTTCGGAGGGCGCAGAGAACTGGTTCCCGTATCCTGCGTCCAAACCGGCCCGCCTGATGCCGCCCATTGCACTAGCTTACATTGGCGATGCAGTGTACGAGGTCGCCGTCCGTCAATATTTGTTGGCACAGCCCAACTTGCGTCCAAATCATCTGCATCGGCGAGCAACAGGGCTAGTCTCCGCGAAGGCGCAAAGCCGTCTGCTGGGACTGCTGGAAAAGGTGCTGACGGAGGAAGAGTGCGACATTGTCCGACAAGGAAGAAATGCCAAGTCAGGGAGTCTGCCCAAAAATGCTGATGTACTTGAGTACCGTCACGCGACTGCACTGGAGGCACTGATCGGCTTTCTCTATAGCGATGGACGCTTGGATAGATTGAGCGAATTGATAACGTACGGCATTGCACAAATGGAGAATACAGAAAAATCATAAATGGGAACGGATCAGATGGATTTACCATCTGGCGTTTCCCGGGAGGAAGCTAGATATGGAAGAAGAATGGATTGCCGGTAAGCATTCCGTAACGGAGGCATTACGTTCAGGCAGAACAATAAATAAAATATGGATTGCAGATAATGCCCAAAAGCATTTGACCCTTCCGATTACGGCCGAAGCGAAAAAAGCAGGGATCATTGTTCAACAGGTGGACAAGCGTAAGCTCGATCAAATGGTACCGGGAATTCAGCATCAGGGAGTGGTTGCACAGGCTGCGCCTTTTGCCTATGCTGAAGTGGAAGAATTGCTCGCGAGTGCTCGTAATAAAGGGGAAGAGCCGTTTTTAATTTTGCTGGATGAAATAGAAGACCCGCATAATCTGGGCTCCATCCTTCGTACGGCGGACTGCACAGGAGCACATGGTGTTATTGTGCCCAAAAGGCGTTCGGCAGCTGTAACTGTAACGGTGTCCAAAACGTCGGCAGGTGCTGCTGAGTACGTCCCGGTGGCGCGTGTGAACAATTTGGGACAAACCATTGACCGTCTTAAAGAAGAAGGTGTATGGGTAGTTGGAACGGATGTGGCAGCGACCGACCCTGTTTTTGGAAATGGAGTATTCACGGGACCAGTGGCCATTGTCATTGGGAACGAAAATAAAGGAATGGGTCGTTTAATTCGTGAGAAATGCGACGTACTCGTCAAGCTGCCGATGGCGGGGCAAATCAATTCCCTGAATGCTTCTGTAGCTGCAGGTGTCGTAATGTACGAAGTATTGCGCGGACGACAGGCACGGGACTAACGATATGGCTGACACGCGGGATGTTCTGCTGGTGGACGGTTACAACATGATTGGAGCCTGGCCCGAACTTTCCGCACTGGTACAATCTGGTATGCAGGAAGCGAGGGACAGACTTCTCGAACGGCTCGCGGATCATCAGGCGTATTCCGGCAGAAGAGTCATCGTCGTATTTGATGCTTACAGGGTGCCAGGATTGGGTAAAACTTTTGCCCAGAGTAAAGTCCAGATTTATTTTACAAGAGAAAAAGAGACAGCCGACGAGTGCATCGAGCGATTGGTTCGAGAGCTTAGTAGCAAGAGGAGAAGTATTTACGTAGCGACAAGTGATCAGGTAGAGCAGCATGTTGCCTTTGGCCAGGGAGCACTCAGGGTATCGGCACGGGAACTGCTGATCGAGCTTGAGGAATCCGAAAGGGAAGTACAGAAGCGAATTCAGCAGGACAGCGCCAAATTGTCTCGCAACTCGCTGGATGCCAAACTAAGCCCGGAGCTTCGAAAGCTGTTTGAACGATGGAGAAGAGAATAATCCAGTAATTGGGCGCTCCTCCATTTTGAAACCATTGACAATTTTGTTAGCGCTCTTCTTTTTTAGGCTGTTGTGGTTGACGGTATCAGGTTACATCGCGTATACTTGTCGTATATTTGAGAGAGTGACGGGTACCTTGCGTTGCAGCCGGAGGGATTGTTAGTGAGTGTGGACCTCAAGGATATCATGTTGTCAAAGTTTGATTACAAAAATGATGAAGACATTGTCGGAGCAGTCCATGAAGGTGATGGGGAAGCGCTGGAGTTCCTGATTAATAAGTACCGGAACTTTGTGCGGGCCAAGGCTAGATCCTACTTCCTGATCGGCGCTGATCGCGAGGATATTATTCAGGAAGGCATGATTGGTCTCTACAAATCCATTCGTGATTTTAAGGGAGACAAGCTTTCTTCGTTCAAGGCCTTCGCCGAATTATGCATTACACGACAGATTATTACGGCAATCAAGACGGCTACACGACAAAAGCACATTCCTCTGAACTCTTACGTATCTCTGGACAAGCCTATCTATGATGAAGAGTCAGACCGGACGTTGCTCGATGTGATTTGCGGAACACAAGTAAGCGACCCTGAGGAACTAATTATCAATCAGGAAGAATTTGTAGGACTTGAGGACAAGATGTCGGAGATTCTGAGCGAGCTGGAACAAAAGGTGCTTATGTTGTATCTGGATGGACGTTCGTATCAGGAGATTGCAGAGGATCTTGACCGTCATGTGAAATCGATTGATAATGCACTGCAACGGGTCAAGCGTAAACTTGAAAAGTATCTGGAAGTAAGGGATAGTTGAAAGTAGAAGCTGACAGGGAAAGGCTCGAGTCCGAGTCTTTTTTTATTCGTTAGGGCAGGGCTGGGCAGGTTTATATGTGTTAAAAATGATTTATACTAAAAAATATGATAATAGATGTCGCTTGGGTCTTGAAGCGGCTTTTAGGGAATATTTTCAAAGGATGAACAGATGTTAAAATGCACCACAGTCGAGACTGCGAAATGTATGCAAACATTCATTGACATGGAAAACCCCGTGTGATAAAGTGTTTTAGGTAGGCCTAAATTCGCGGTTTTTTTAGGATCAATTATGAGACTTCCGGTGTTGGATGTCTTCGGGAGGTGCACATCATGCGGGTAATTATTACTTTGGCTTGTACAACATGCAAACAAAGAAATTACACAACGACAAAAAACAAGCGTAATCACCCCGACCGCATGGAGATGAAGAAATTCTGTAAGTTCTGTAACGAACAGACTTCTCATCGGGAAACCAGATAGTTTTTGGAGGTGTAGTCGGCGTGAAACGCAGTTTCAAGTCTCTGTTTTCCTTTTTCTCTGAAAGCTGGGCTGAACTCAAGAAGGTTCGCTGGCCCAATCGTAAAGAACTGACCAACTATACGCTGATTGTCATTGGGACGATTGCGTTCGTCACGATTTATTTTTGGGTTCTCGATATCGGCATTTCCGCTGTGATCGGAGCGATTATCTAGGAAGGGTTCCAGGTGGCTTGATATGGAAAAAAGATGGTACGTCGTTCATACCTACTCAGGGTATGAGAATAAGGTCAAAGCCAATTTGGAAAAACGCGTTGAGTCCATGGGCATGGAAGACAAGATATTCCGTGTTCTTGTTCCGATGGAAGAAGAACTGGTAACCAAGGACGGTAAGAAAAAGACCGTTATGCGTAAAGTATACCCTGGTTATGTCTTGGTCGAAATGGTCCAAACCGACGACTCTTGGTATGTTGTTCGCAACACACCAGGTGTTACGGGATTTGTAGGGTCGACAGGCTCGGGTTCCAAGCCGACGCCATTGCTTCCGGAAGAAGTTGAACAGATTCTGAAGCATATGGGCATGGTAGAGCCGAAACCGAAGATTGAATTCGATGTTAAGGAATCCGTGCGAATTAAAGTTGGTCCTTTTGCGAATTTTGTGGGCTCCGTGGAAGAAATTTTGGTTGAGAAGAGCAAGCTTAAGGTTCACGTCAACATGTTTGGACGGGAAACCCCGCTTGAGTTGGATTATACTCAAGTGGAGAAAATATAGATTTTTCTTACAGGTTTCTTGTGGGAGGATCAATAGGTCCGTCTACCACTATTGAGTCAAGGAGGTGTCATCCATGGCAAAAAAGGTAATTAAAATGGTAAAACTGCAGATTCCTGCAGGGAAAGCTAATCCAGCGCCTCCAGTAGGTCCAGCTTTGGGTCAAGCAGGTGTCAACATCATGGCATTCTGTAAAGAGTTCAATGCTCGTACTGCTGATCAAGCAGGTCTGATTATCCCGGTTGAAATTTCCGTATTTGAGGATCGTTCTTTTACGTTCATCACGAAAACTCCACCGGCTGCTGTTCTGTTGAAAGTTGCTGCTAAAATCGAAAAAGGTTCCGGTGAACCGAATAAAACGAAAGTTGCAACTGTAAATCGCGCTGCTGTTCGTCAAATTGCAGAGCAAAAAATGCCTGACCTTAACGCAGCTTCCGTAGAATCGGCAATGCGTATGGTTGAAGGTACTGCTCGCAGCATGGGTATCACCATCGTAGATTAATATTTATTGATCTACGTGTGCCGGCAGTTTGACTGTCCGGCAAGTGTGGGAGGAATATCCGCTAATACCACATAAGGAGGAAAAACATAATGGCTAAACATGGTAAGAAATACCTGGAAGCCGCTAAGCTGATTGACAGCGAAGCGACTTATGAGCCTTTGGAAGCCGTTGAACTGGTGAAAAAGGCTGCAACTGCTAAATTCGACGAAACCGTTGAAGCAGCAGTTCGTCTGGGCGTAGATTCCCGTAAACAAGACCAGGCTGTTCGTGGTGTTGTTGTCCTGCCGCATGGTACAGGTAAAACACAACGCGTTCTGGTATTTGCAAAAGGTGACAAAGCGAAAGAAGCGGAAGCAGCTGGCGCTGATTTTGTTGGCGATCAAGATATGATCAACAAAATCCAACAAGGCTGGTTCGAATTCGACGTCTGCGTTGCGACACCTGATATGATGAGTGAGGTTGGTAAACTGGGTCGTTTGCTCGGTGGTAAAGGCTTGATGCCTAACCCTAAAGCAGGCACAGTTACTTTCGACGTTGCCAAGGCTGTTCAAGAAATTAAAGCCGGTAAAATCGAATACCGTCTCGACAAAGCGGGTCAAATTCATGCACCAATCGGCAAAGCTTCCTTCAGTGCTGAACAACTGAACGAGAATCTTAAAGCCTTGATTGAGGCCTTGAACCGTGCGAAGCCAGCGGCTGCTAAAGGTGTATACCTGAAAAACATCGCTATCTCTTCGACTATGGGACCAAGCGCACGTGTGAACGCATCTGTTTATAGATAATATTTTGATTGACACGTTCAATCAAATTTGTTATTATGTAAAAGTTGTGAGTCCTTGTGACTGGCCATTAAATTTGAATATGCTTACCGTAGACAGTAGGTGCTTTCGAGCTTAATTTCCTACCGAGGTGTTATGATAGAACGTTTCATGTGACGGGCTTGCCCCGTCCATGTGGATTTATCAAGCCTTCGTACTCTACGGAGGCTTTTTTCATGCTCAAGAAAGCAGCTTTGGGAGAGTGCCGGAGCAGGTGTTTCGAACAAAGCGGATAAATTGATCAGGAGGTGTACAGTTTGGCAAATGCAAAGGTGATTCAAGCAAAACAAGAGGCTGTTGAAGTTGTAGCTGCAAAATTGCGCGAGAGCGTAACGACTGTGGTTGCAGACTATCGCGGTCTGAATGTTGCCCAAGTAACTGAGCTGCGTAAGCAGCTTCGCGAAGCCGGAATCGAATTTCAAGTGCTGAAAAACACGCTGCTTCGTCGCGCAACTGCGGCAGCAGAATTGACTGAACTGGACGCGGTATTGACAGGTCCTACTGCAATCGCGTTCGGCAAAGATGATGCTGTGTCTGCAGCTAAAATCTTGAACGATTTCGCTAAGAAAAACAATGCGCTGGAACTGAAAGGCGCAGTTGTAGAAGGTCGCGTTATCGGTGTTGAGGAAATCAAAGCGCTGGCAGAACTGCCATCCCGCGAAGGTCTCCTTTCTATGCTCCTCAGCGTGCTTCAAGCTCCTATGCGCAACTTCGCGCTTGCAGTTAAAGCGGTTGCGGAAAAAGAAGAGCAAAGTGCATAAGTTTGGGATTAAACCTGCTGTATAGCAGTTAAGAACAAAAAAATTCGAATTTAAATGGAGGTTCAACCATGAGTAAAGAGCAAATCTTGGAAGCAATTAAAGGTATGTCCGTATTGGAATTGAACGATCTTGTAAAAGCAATCGAAGAAGAATTCGGCGTAACTGCAGCAGCTCCAGTAGCTGTAGCAGGTGGCGCAGCAGGTGGCGCAGCAGAAGCTGAGCAATCCGAGTTCGACGTAATTTTGACAAGTGCTGGCGCTTCCAAAATCAACGTTATCAAAGCAGTTCGCGAAATCACAGGTCTTGGCCTGAAAGAAGCAAAAGAATTGGTTGACAACGCTCCAAAACCACTGAAAGAAAAAGTTGCTAAAGAAGAAGCTGAATCCGTTAAAGCAAAATTGGAAGAAGCAGGCGCTTCTGTAGAAGTAAAATAATTGACTGCTAACTAGTAGACAATGTACGAAAACAAACCCCTTGAGGTGATCTTCAAGGGGTTTGTTGCTGTAAAACGGTAGTGCCAACATGTCTGAAACGTGATCGTAAGGGCTATGATGGTATTACAACCGAAAGAGGTGGTCATGAATGGCTGATCATTATTACTCTAAACGGCCAGAGGCGGCGCATGAACGACGGAGCCTGGAGACAGTGCTGAGGGGACGGACATACCGTTTTGCCAGTGATTCAGGTGTATTTTCAAAACAGGGGATTGATTACGGCAGCCGTGTGCTCATTGAAGCGATGCAGCTTCCTGTACAGGCCTCGGTGCTAGATGTAGGATGCGGATATGGACCGATTGGGTTGACGGCAGCAACGCTTGTGCCAGAGGGCCACGTTACGATGATTGATATTAACGAACGAGCCGTTCAATTGGCAAAGGAAAACGCAGAACGAAATGGGATTAAGAATGTCACTATTAAGCAGAGCGATTTGTTCGCGGAAGTGAAACATGAGCATTTTGACGTGATCTTGACGAATCCCCCTATACGTGCAGGGAAAGAAACCGTGCATGCCATTTTTGAGTTGGCGTATGAGCATTTAAACGAAAGTGGAGCTTTGTGGGTGGTCATTCAGAAAAAGCAGGGGGCTCCTTCAGCAAGTGCTAAAATCGAGAGTCTTTTCGGTAGTGTGGAGGAAGTTACGAAGGATAAAGGCTATCGAATTTTGAAGGCCAAAAAAAATTCAGGAAAATGCAATAGGACCATTGACTTGAATCCTGGTCTGTGATATCATTATAAAATGTCAGTATTAGGATGCCCTCCATGGCTTTAGTTTGTTGAAATGTCAATAGGTTTATGCGTAGAAGGGTATAGTATGTATCTCTATTACGTATAATATAATCATTTTGGGCAAATCTACAAGTGATGAAGATCTTCCGGCAAGAGGATTCTGCAGATACGTCGCTCTTTTTTCGAATGCATTCGAGTAAGGGCTTTTCTGTATTTGTAAGATCGAATCTTCTGTATGTGTCTTATTATAAGGTCACAAACAGAGGTTCGCAATGTATTTTTAAAGTGAGTAGACATGAGGGGTGAGTTTAAGTTGGCAGGACATCTTGTTCAATATGGTCGACGCACTCGGCGCAGTTATGCACGTATTAATGAGGTACTCGAGGTTCCGAACCTGATTGAAATCCAACAAAAATCCTATGATTGGTTTTTGGAGGAAGGATTACGGGAGATGTTTCGGGATATTTCACCGATTCAGGATTTCACAGGAAACCTGATTTTGGAATTTATCGATTACTCTCTCGGAGAACCTAAATATACCGTTGACGACGCAAAGGAACGCGACGTAACGTATGCAGCACCGCTTCGGGTAAAAGTCCGGCTTATTAATAAAGAAACCGGGGAAGTGAAAGAGCAGGAAGTATTCATGGGAGACTTCCCGCTGATGACTGAAACGGGTACGTTTATTATTAACGGTGCGGAACGGGTTATTGTCAGCCAGTTGGTTCGCTCTCCCAGCGTCTATTTCAGCACAAAAGTCGACAAGAATGCGAAAACAACATACACCGCAACGGTAATTCCTAACCGGGGGGCTTGGCTCGAACTGGAGATGGATGCGAAGGACATTATCTATGTCCGGATTGACCGTACCCGTAAAATTCCGGTTACGGTGTTGCTGCGTGCGCTAGGCTTCGGCACTGATGCTGAGATTTTGGATTTGCTCGGCAATGACGAATATATCCGTAACACGCTTGATAAAGACAATACCGACTCTACCGAGAAAGCGCTGATTGAGATTTATGAGCGTCTTCGTCCGGGTGAGCCACCTACACTGGATAATGCAAAGAGCTTGCTCGTTGCACGCTTCTTTGATCCAAAACGTTATGATCTGGCCAACGTAGGCCGTTACAAAATCAATAAAAAGCTGCACATCAAAAACCGTCTGTTCAATCAACGGCTAGCTGAGACCCTGATTGATACGACAACTGGTGAAATCATCGCTGAGGCAGGGCAAATGGTGGATCGCCGCCTGTTGGACGAAATTTTGGCTCAACTGGAAGAATCGGTTGGACACCGTACGTATCATGTTGCTAGTGGCGTACTGGAAAGCAATGATATTCCACTGCAAACGATTGATGTATTCTCACCAATTGAGGATGGTAAAGTTGTAAAACTGATTGCTAACGGAAATATTGATAAATCGGTTAAGAATATTACGCCTGCCGATATTATTTCCTCCATCAGTTATTTTATTAACTTGCTTCACGGAATCGGAAGCACAGACGATATTGACCACTTGGGTAACCGTCGTTTGCGTTCTGTAGGTGAGTTGCTCCAGAACCAGTTCCGCATCGGTTTGTCCCGTATGGAACGTGTGGTTCGCGAAAGAATGTCGATCCAGGATGCCAATGTAATTACGCCACAGGCGCTGATCAACATACGTCCGGTAATCGCCTCGATTAAAGAGTTCTTTGGTAGCTCCCAGTTGTCTCAGTTCATGGATCAGACAAACCCGCTTGCTGAATTGACACACAAACGTCGTTTGTCCGCTCTCGGACCTGGTGGTTTGACACGTGAGCGCGCGGGCATGGAGGTACGTGACGTCCATCCGAGTCACTACGGCCGTATGTGTCCTATCGAGACACCGGAGGGACCGAACATTGGTTTGATTAACTCCTTGTCTACCTTTGCGCGAATCAACGAGTACGGATTTATCGAAGCTCCTTATCGTTGGGTAGATCCGAAAACCGGAAAAGTTACAGATCAGATTGATTACCTGACTGCTGATGAGGAAGATAACTACATCGTAGCTCAGGCAAATGCGGAATTGACTGAGGAAAACACCTTTAAGGATGAAGTCGTTATTGTCCGCTATAACAAGCAATCTGATAACATTATTCCAATGGCGAGTAGCCGTGTTGATTACATGGACGTATCGCCTAAACAGGTCGTATCGGTCGCAACTGCACTGATTCCGTTCCTGGAGAACGATGACTCTAACCGCGCATTGATGGGTTCCAACATGCAGCGGCAGGCTGTCCCGCTTCTGATTCCAAAGGCTCCTTTGGTTGGAACAGGAATGGAGCATAAGTCTGCAAAGGATTCCGGTGTTTGCGTTGTGTCCAAGTACAACGGGGTAATCGAACGTTCTTCGGCTAATGAAATTTGGCTGCGTCGTATTGAAACTGTAGACGGCGCTGAAGTAAAAGGCGACATTGTTAAGTATAAATTACACAAATTTATGCGTTCTAACCAAGGAACATGCATCAACCAGCGTCCGATTGTTAACAGAGGTGATATTGTCAAAGTTGGCGATATTCTTGCAGATGGTCCTTCCACAGAGATGGGCGAGCTGGCATTGGGACGTAACGTTGTCGTGGCCTTCATGACTTGGGAAGGTTACAACTACGAGGATGCGATCCTGCTGAGTGAGAAGCTGGTCAAGGAGGATGTATACACCTCGATCCATATCGAGGAGTACGAATCCGAGGCTCGTGATACGAAGCTTGGACCTGAAGAAATTACTCGTGATATTCCGAATGTTGGTGAAGAAGCGCTTCGTAATCTGGATGAGCGCGGCATCATTCGCATTGGTGCTGAAATCGCCGCAGGTGACATTCTCGTTGGTAAAGTAACACCTAAGGGTGTGACTGAGCTGACAGCCGAAGAGCGTCTCTTGCATGCGATCTTTGGTGAGAAGGCACGCGAAGTTCGCGATACTTCCTTGCGAGTTCCTCACGGAACTGACGGGATCGTTGTAGATGTTAAAGTATTTACACGTGAAAATGGCGATGAGCTGCCACCAGGTGTGAACCAGCTGGTACGCGTATACATTGCTCAAAAACGTAAAATCTCCGAAGGCGATAAAATGGCTGGACGTCACGGTAACAAGGGTGTCGTTGCCCGTATCTTGCCTGAGGAAGATATGCCATTCCTGCCGGATGGTACACCAGTACAGGTTGTTCTGAACCCGCTGGGCGTACCTTCACGGATGAACATCGGACAGGTGCTCGAGGTCCATCTGGGTATGGCTGCAATGCGTCTTGGTATTCATGTGGCTACGCCAGTATTTGATGGTGCCAAGGAGTACGACGTGTTCGATACGATGGAAGAAGCAGGTATGCAGCGTAATGGTAAGACTGTGTTGTATGATGGACGTACAGGCGATCGTTTTGAACGTGAAGTTACTGTCGGTGTCATGCACATGATTAAACTTGCGCACATGGTTGACGATAAAATTCATGCCCGCTCTACGGGTCCTTACTCTCTCGTTACGCAACAACCATTGGGCGGTAAAGCTCAATTCGGTGGTCAGCGTTTCGGGGAGATGGAAGTATGGGCACTGGAAGCCTACGGCGCGGCGTACACGCTTCAGGAAATTTTAACTGTGAAATCCGATGATGTGGTTGGACGTGTTAAAACTTACGAATCCATCGTCAAAGGTGAAAATGTCCCTGAACCGGGTGTTCCTGAATCATTCAAGGTCTTGATCAAAGAGCTGCAAAGCTTGGGTATGGACGTGAAGATTCTGTCCGAAGACGAACAAGAGATCGAAATGAGAGAGCTTGATGACGAGGATGATACAACCGGCGATAAGCTGAGTTTGAATCTGGAAGGCTCTGAGGTTGGCGTAGAGTAGTTGGATCGCTGACTGAATCTATCAGCTTTGTCATATGCCTTGATCCATCCTAGGATGGAATGGGCTTCTTGATACCGCCCGGTGCTGCCGGGCGGTATCAAACCTAAAAACTCAGGATTTGGTTAAGGAGGGTTGCTCCTTGTTGGACGTTAACAATTTCGAATATATGAAAATCGGGCTTGCTTCCCCCGAGAAGATTCGTTCTTGGTCCCGCGGAGAAGTCAAAAAACCGGAGACGATTAACTATCGTACGCTTAAACCGGAAAAAGAAGGACTATTTTGCGAGAAAATTTTTGGACCTACGAAAGATTGGGAATGTCATTGCGGTAAGTACAAACGTGTACGCTATAAAGGCGTTGTCTGTGACCGTTGTGGTGTAGAAGTTACCCGCGCTAAGGTTCGTCGTGAGCGCATGGGACATATCGAGTTGGCTGCCCCTGTATCGCACATTTGGTACTTCAAAGGTATTCCAAGCCGCATGGGTCTTGCTCTTGATATGTCTCCAAGATCTCTCGAAGAGATCATTTACTTCGCATCTTATGTTGTAACTGATCCAGGAGATACGCCACTGGAGAAAAAGCAGCTTCTGTCCGAAAAAGAATACCGCAGCTACCGTGAAAAATACGGGTACGGTTTCCAAGCAGGTATGGGGGCCGAAGCGGTTAAAAAGCTTCTTCAAGATTTGGACATCGATAAAGAACTGGAATTCCTGAAGGAAGAGCTGCGTACAGCTCAAGGACAACGTCGTAATCGTGCCATCAAGCGTCTTGAAGTTATTGAGGCGTTCCGTAACTCTGGCAACCAGCCGGATTGGATGATCATGGACGTACTGCCTGTAATTCCTCCTGAGCTTCGTCCAATGGTACAGTTGGATGGCGGACGTTTTGCTACTTCCGATCTAAATGATCTGTATCGCCGTGTTATTAACCGTAATAACCGTCTGAAACGCCTGTTAGATCTGGGTGCGCCAGATATTATCGTGCAAAATGAAAAACGGATGCTGCAGGAAGCTGTTGACGCTCTGATTGATAATGGCCGTCGTGGTCGTCCTGTTACAGGTCCGGGTAACCGTCCTTTGAAATCCCTCAGCCACATGCTGAAAGGTAAACAAGGTCGTTTCCGTCAAAACTTGCTCGGAAAACGTGTTGACTACTCCGGTCGTTCCGTTATCGTAGTAGGTCCGTACTTGAAGATGTACCAATGCGGTTTACCGAAAGAAATGGCGCTGGAACTGTTCAAGCCTTTTGTTATGAAAGAGCTTGTGAACAAAGGTCTGGCACACAACATCAAGAGCGCGAAGCGCAAAGTAGAGCGTGTGAGCGCAGAAGTATGGGATGTGCTCGAAGAAGTAATCAAGGAGCATCCGGTTCTTCTTAACCGTGCCCCTACGCTGCATAGACTCGGTATTCAAGCGTTTGAACCGATTTTGGTTGAAGGTCGTGCGATTCGTTTGCATCCGCTCGTATGTACGGCATACAATGCTGACTTTGACGGTGACCAAATGGCGGTTCACGTTCCGTTGTCTGCGGAAGCTCAGGCAGAGGCTCGTTTGCTCATGCTGGCATCCGGCAACATTTTGAATCCAAAAGACGGCAAGCCTGTTGTTACTCCTTCCCAGGATATGGTTCTTGGTTCGTTCTATTTGACTATGGATAACAAGGAAGAAGAAGGAAGCAATATGATCCTTCGCAACCCGAATGAGGCTATCTCGGCGTACCAGCGTGGTACAGCGGGGCTTCATGCTCGTGTAGCTATTCCGGTTAGAGCTTTGAATAAAACGAGCTTTACAGAGAAACAACAAGATGCAATGCTGATTACAACAGTGGGTAAAATTATCTTTAATGAGATTTTCCCAGCAAGCTTCCCGTACATCAATGACGCTACCCGCGCAAACCTGCTCTACGGTACTGCGGAGGAGTTCTTTGTTTACGAGAAGGGTGTAAATCTTACGGATGCTATTCAAAACGCTCCGCAAGCTAGCGGGGTGGGCAAGGATTACCTTGGTAACATCATCGCCCGTTGTTTTGAAATTTACCATACAACAGAAACAGCTGTAATTCTGGATAAGATCAAGCAGCTTGGCTTTACGTATTCCACTCGTGCGGGTGTAACTGTTGCTGTGGCGGACGTAATTGTGCCAGTGGAAAAACAAGAGATTCTTAAGGGATCTGAGGACAAAGCGCAAGTCGTAACGAATCAGTATCGTCGTGGTCTGATTACGAACGAGGAACGCTATGACCGAATTATCGATATCTGGTCCAAAGCAAAAGATGATATTACTGATGTGCTGATGAAGTCCATGGATCGCTATAACTCCATCATGATGATGGTAGACTCCAAAGCGCGTGGTAACAAATCACAGATTACCCAGCTTGGCGGTATGCGTGGACTGATGGCGAATCCATCCGGTCGTATTATCGAGCTCCCAATTAAATCGAATTTCCGTGAAGGTCTGACAGTACTCGAGTACTTCATCTCCACACACGGAGCGCGTAAAGGTTTGGCGGATACGGCCCTTCGTACGGCTGACTCTGGTTACCTGACTCGTCGTCTCGTTGATGTGGCGCAGGATGTTATTGTGCGCGAAGATGACTGCGGAACGGATAAAGGCTTTACAGTAAGCCGTATCCAGGACGGTAAAGAAGTAATTGAGGACCTGTATGATCGTTTGGAAGGCCGCTATTGCTTTGAAACGGTACGTCATCCGGAGACTGGCGAGATTTTGGCTAGACGTAACGAACTGATTGACTCCAACAAGGCTGAAGCAATTGTTAAAGCTGGTGTAGAGAAGGTTCAAATTCGTTCCGTACTAAGCTGCCGTGCCAAACACGGTGTCTGCAAAAAGTGCTACGGTCGTAATCTGGCTACTGGTAAACACGTTGAGATTGGTGAAGCGGTTGGTATTATCGCGGCGCAATCCATCGGTGAACCGGGAACACAGCTCACCATGCGTACGTTCCACACAGGCGGTGTAGCGGGCGACGATATTACACAAGGTTTGCCTCGTATCCAGGAGCTTTTCGAAGCGCGTAATCCTAAAGGTCAGGCTACCATCAGTGAAATTGACGGTGTAGTTAAAGAAGTTCGTGAAGGTAAAGACCGTCGTGAAATCGACATTCAAGGTGAAGCTGAAACGAAGACTTATTCGGTAACTTATGGTTCACGTCTGCGTGTAAGCGAAGGCATGACCGTTGAAGCCGGGGATGAACTGACGGATGGTTCAATCGACCCTAAAGAAATGCTGCGCATTAAAGGTATTCGCGGGGTACAAAACTATATCCTTCAGGAAGTTCAGCGTGTATACCGAAATCAGGGTGTAGAAATCAACGACAAGCACGTGGAAGTTATGATTCGTCAAATGCTGCGTAAAATCCGTATCATTGATGCGGGTGACACGACGCTGCTTCCAGGCTCCTTTGTTGATGTACATGAGTATGAAAATGCGAATAAGATAGCGATTCTCAGCGGACAAGAGCCAGCGGTAGCTAAACCGGTTCTGCTCGGTATTACCAAGGCGTCTCTGGAAACTGATTCCTTCTTGTCTGCAGCTTCCTTCCAGGAAACTACTCGTGTCCTGACCGATGCTGCTATTAAAGGCAAGGTCGATCAGTTGCTTGGTCTGAAAGAGAATGTAATTATTGGTAAATTGATTCCTGCGGGAACAGGTATGAACCGCTACCGTAGTGTGAAATTTGCCCAGCCGGAAGAGGAACAAACCTCATCTGAGCAACTTGAGCCGATTTCAGCTGATTAATAAAAAACATTAATGGCCCGGGGCATCTTATACCTTGCTGGAGCCTTGCATAAAGGCTTCAGCAGGCGATGTTCCGTTGCTTTTTTCTGAGAATGAACGTGATAGCTTGGATCAAGTGAATTATAGCTGATAATTATCTTGACATTGTTAATAGTCAATGCTAATATAGCAAAGGTGCGTGAGCAGCCTATATGCTATTGGGTCTTTTCGGAGGAATGAGATATGTCTAAAGAACAGGGACTGCAAGATGCTCATGTCAAAATCGGTACCAAACAAACCATTCGTATGGTAGAATTGGGCTTCGCCTCTGAAGTATATGTGGCAGAAGACGCAGATCAGCGTCTCACTTCCAACATCATTGCTTTGTGCAACAAGCAAGGAGTCAAAGTGACTCTCGTAGACACAATGAAAAATCTCGGAGCTGCATGTGGGATTGAAGTGGGGGCCGCAATGGCTGCTATCGTAAAACAATAGGGTAAGGAACGTTTTTGTCTAGGGAATTGTATTCTTGTCGGCAAAGACTTTTCATTTGTTCTTTTATGAACCGCCTGGCTCTGTGGGCTTAGATGAGGTTTGTAAAGCAACAGCAAAAATTGAGGAAGGGGGTGGCAACCAACATGCCAACTATTAACCAACTGGTTCGTAAAGGACGTCAAGCCAAAATCGAGAAATCGAAATCACCGGCTTTGCAAAAAGGTTTTAATGCCTTGAAACGTGAAGCTACCGACATCAGTGCCCCGCAAAAACGCGGAGTGTGCACTCGTGTAGGTACTATGACTCCAAAGAAACCAAACTCCGCACTTCGTAAATATGCTCGTGTTCGTTTGACGAACCGTGTAGAGGTGACTGCTTACATTCCAGGTATTGGACATAACCTTCAAGAACACAGCGTAGTGCTGATTCGTGGCGGTCGTGTAAAAGACCTTCCGGGTGTGCGTTACCATATCGTTCGTGGTGCTTTGGATACTGCAGGCGTAAACAACCGCATGCAAGCTCGTTCCAAATACGGCGCTAAACGCCCTAAAGCTAAAAAATCCTAATGAATATAAACCGCATATGCAGGTTTAACATGTAAGAAAGGGGGATATCCATGCCACGCAAAGGTCCAGTTACCAAAAGAGACGTGTTGCCAGATCCGGTATACAACAGCAAGTTGGTTACCCGCTTGATCAACCGCATCATGCTCGACGGAAAACGAGGCGTTGCTCAAAGCATTCTGTACAATGCGTTCAAGCTTATCCAAGAACGTACGGGGAATGACCCGATGGAAGTTTTTGAAGCAGCTATCAAGAATATCATGCCAGTCCTGGAAGTTAAAGCACGCCGTGTCGGCGGTGCCAACTACCAAGTACCAATCGAGGTAAAACCAGAAAGACGTACGTCCCTGGGATTACGTTGGCTCGTAAATTACTCCCGCAACCGCGGCGAGAAGACTATGGAAGAGCGTTTGGCGGCTGAGATTATCGATGCTTCCAACAACACAGGCGCTTCCGTGAAAAAACGTGAAGACACTCACAAAATGGCTGAAGCGAACAAAGCGTTTGCTCACTATCGTTGGTAGGATTCAGCTCAAAAAAATAACTTCAATTTTGAAGGGAGACCCATTTCATGGCAAGAGAGTTCTCCTTGAAAAATACACGTAATATCGGGATCATGGCTCATATTGACGCGGGTAAAACCACAACAACAGAGCGGATCTTGTTCTACACAGGCCGTACGCACAAAATCGGTGAAGTTCACGAAGGCGCTGCGACAATGGACTGGATGGAACAAGAACAAGAGCGCGGAATCACGATTACTTCCGCTGCGACGACCGCTGCCTGGAAAGGTCACCGCGTCAATATCATCGACACCCCGGGGCACGTTGACTTCACTGTAGAAGTTGAACGTTCCCTTCGTGTATTGGACGGAGCAGTTGGTGTTTTCAGTGCGAAAGAAGGCGTTGAGCCTCAGTCCGAAACCGTATGGAGACAGGCTGATCGCTATGGCGTTCCACGGATCGCATATGTAAACAAAATGGATATCATTGGTGCTGATTTCCTGAATGTTGTCTCTGACATGCGTGATCGCCTTCAAGCGAACGCAGTTGCGATTCAATTGCCAATCGGCGCTGAAAATGACTTTTTAGGTATCATTGATATTGTTGCACAAAAGGCTCATATGTACAAAGATGACCTTGGTCAAGATATCGAAGAAACCGAAATTCCTGCGGAATTCAAAGATCAAGTTGAAGAACTTCGCAACGAATTGATTGAGAAGGTTGCTGAACTGGACGAAGATTTGACTATGAAATACCTGGAAGGCGAAGAGATTACGGTTGAAGAAATTAAAGCCGCTCTCCGCAAAGGTGTTGTAGAAGTTAAAATCTTCCCTGTTATCTGTGGATCTTCTTACCGTAACAAAGGTGTTCAGTTGATGCTGGATGCTGTTGTTGACTACCTGCCAGCTCCTATTGATGTACCAAGTATTCAAGGTCATCTGGAAGATGGTACGGAAGTTGAACGTCATTCTTCTGATGAAGAGCCTTTCTCTGCATTGGCCTTCAAAATTATGACGGACCCTTACGTTGGTAAGTTGACATTCTTCCGCGTATACTCTGGTGTACTTCAATCCGGTTCATACGTATTGAATGCAACAAAGGGCAAACGCGAACGTATCGGACGTATTCTTCAAATGCATGCGAACAGCCGTCAAGAAATCACTGAAGTTTACTCCGGTGATATTGCGGCAGCCGTAGGTTTGAAAGATACAGGTACAGGTGATACACTGTGTGATGAGAAGAATCCTGTTATTCTCGAGTCCATGAATTTCCCTGATCCGGTTATCGAAATCGCGGTTGAGCCTAAAACCAAAGCTGACCAAGACAAAATGGCAGTTGCACTCGGCAAGTTGACCGAAGAAGATCCAACTCTTCGCGCTTCAACTAACGAAGAAACTGGTCAAACCATCTTGGCAGGTATGGGTGAGCTTCACTTGGACATTATCATTGACCGTATGCGTCGTGAGTTCAAAGTGGAAACCAATGTTGGTAAACCACAGGTAGCATACCGTGAAACATTCCGCGCTCCAGCACGTGTTGAAGGTAAGTTTGTTCGTCAATCCGGTGGTCGTGGTCAGTACGGTCACGTATGGGTTGAGTTCGAACCACTCGAAGCAGGTACTGGTAGCCAGTTTGAAAGCAAGGTTGTCGGTGGTTCTGTTCCAAGAGAATACATCGGACCTGCACTTGCTGGTATTGAAGAGCAAATGAAAAACGGTGTCCTGGCTGGCTTCCCGCTTGTGGACGTTAAAGCTACAATTGTGGATGGATCATACCATGATGTCGATTCCAATGAAATGGCTTTTAAAATTGCCGGCTCAATGGCGCTGAAAGCAGCGAAAGACAAATGTAAACCAGTATTGCTTGAGCCGATTATGAAAGTTGAAGTAACGGTTCCAGAGGAATACATGGGTGACGTAATGGGTATGTTGAACTCCCGTCGTGGTCGGATTGAAGGTATGGATTCCCGTGGTGGTGCCCAAATTATTCGCGCAATGGTTCCATTGTCCGAAATGTTTGGATATTCGACTACTCTTCGTTCCGGTACACAAGGACGCGGTGTGTTCTCCATGGAGCTTCATCATTATGAAGAAGTTCCGAAGAGCATTGCCGAAGAGATCGTTGCCAAAACCAAAGGCGGCGAGTAATACAGTGTATTAGCTGATCGGTATACTCAAGGTTTTACCAAGAGGTATCCGGCAGCCTAAAAATAAAACAAGTTATTGAGGAGGAATTGTTCAAATGGCAAAGGCTAAGTTTGAACGTAACAAACCGCACGTTAATATCGGTACTATTGGTCACGTCGATCATGGTAAGACAACTTTGACTGCTGCAATCACAACTGTACTTTCCAAAACTTACGGTGGTGCTGCTGTAGCATTCGACCAAATCGATAAAGCTCCAGAAGAGCGCGAACGCGGTATCACAATCTCCACTGCACACGTGGAATATGAAACACCTAACCGTCACTATGCACACGTTGACTGCCCAGGTCACGCCGACTATGTTAAAAACATGATCACTGGCGCTGCACAAATGGACGGAGCGATTCTGGTTGTATCCGCAGCTGATGGCCCAATGCCACAAACTCGCGAACACATCCTGTTGTCCCGCCAAGTAGGCGTTCCTTACATCGTTGTATTCCTGAACAAATGCGACATGGTTGAAGACGAAGAATTGTTGGAACTGGTTGAAATGGAAGTTCGCGACTTGCTGAGCGAGTACGAATTCCCAGGCGACGACACTCCAATCACTCGTGGTTCCGCTCGTGAAGCACTGCAAAACCCAGAAGGCGACTGGGCTAAGAAAATCGTTGAAATGTTCGAAACAATCGACACTTACATCCCAACTCCAGAACGCGACACTGACAAGCCTTTCCTTATGCCTGTCGAGGACGTATTCTCCATCACTGGTCGTGGTACAGTTGCTACAGGCCGTGTAGAGCGTGGTACTGTTAAAGTGGGCGACGAAATCGAAATCATCGGTATCCAAGAAGAATCCCGTAAATCCGTTGTAACAGGTGTTGAAATGTTCCGTAAATTGCTTGACTCCGCTCAAGCTGGTGACAACATCGGCGCACTGCTTCGCGGTGTAGATCGTGCACAAATCGAGCGTGGCCAAGTATTGGCTAAACCGGGTTCTGTTAATCCACATACAGAATTCTCTGCTCAAATCTACGTTTTGACTAAAGAAGAGGGTGGACGTCACAAACCTTTCTTCACTGGATACCGTCCACAGTTCTACTTCCGTACAACTGACGTAACTGGTATCATCACTTTGCCAGAAGGTTCCGAAATGGTAATGCCTGGCGACAACATTACGGTTACTGTTCAACTGATCAGCCCAATCGCAATCGAAGAAGGAACTAAGTTCTCCATTCGTGAAGGTGGCCGTACAGTTGGCGCCGGTGCCGTAGCAACAATCTCTAAATAATAAGGCTGCAAGCCTTGAATATAGTAACATTGTACTGGAACGAGTAACATTGTATTGGAACGAAGCTAAACGAGCCCCTGCACTGGTGCGGGGGCTTTTCTCTTGAATGAAAGGCGAGCTACGGGCGCAATTCTATCTTTTTGAAAATAAGATGCATTGTTTTTTCGTTTTTGCTTGCAATAGGCAGAACTATTAGATATAATAACTAATGTTGTTTGTGACTGTGCGATGATGTGAGAGGTTACTGACACACCCGGCCCCTTTGCCATGGGAGGGCTGTCGGAAAATTTTCACGGAGTATGTCCGATACCAAATTGGGCGATAGAAGGAGGGACTAAAATGGCAAAGCAAAAAATTCGTATTCGTTTGAAAGCTTACGATCACAGAATTCTTGATCAATCCGCTGAGAAAATTGTTGAAACAGCTAAACGTTCGGGCGCTGGTGTATCCGGACCAATTCCGCTGCCAACTGAAAAACAAGTTATTACTATTCTCCGTGCGGTGCACAAGTACAAGGATTCTCGGGAACAATTCGAAATGCGCACACACAAGCGTTTGATCGACATTGTTAACCCTACTCCACAAACTGTGGATGCCTTGATGCGCTTGGATCTGCCGTCCGGTGTAGATATCGAAATTAAATTGTAATATGTGATTAGGAAAAGAAAAGAGGTGTCAACATGAAAGGTATCTTAGGAAAAAAACTCGGAATGACTCAAGTGTTTACCCCTGAAGGTAACGTGCTTGCTGTTACGGTTATCGAAGCGGGACCTTGTGTTGTTCTGCAAAAGAAAGATCAGGAAAACGATGGGTACGAAGCGATTCAACTCGGTTTTTCTGATAAAAAAGAAAAAAGATCCAATAAACCTGAAGCAGGGCATACGAAAAAAGCAAATACTGCACCTAAGCGCTACGTTCGTGAACTTCGTGGCATCGACCTTGCTGCGTACGAGGTTGGCCAAGAACTGAAGGCTGATGTCTTCACAGAAGGCGAATTCGTTGACGTAACAGGTATTTCTAAGGGTAAAGGTTTTGCTGGCGTTATCAAACGTTGGGGACAAAGCCGCGGACCAATGGCGCACGGCTCGCGTTACCACAGAGGTCCAGGTTCCATGGGCTCCATCCAAGCTAACCGCGTTCCTAAAGGCAAACACCTGCCAGGACATATGGGTAATGAAACAGTAACGATTCAACGTCTTGAAGTTGTTAAAGTCGATACTGAACGTAATGTATTGCTCGTGAAAGGTTCTATTCCAGGACCTAAAAACAGCTTCGTTAAAGTATTAGAAACGGTGAAAAAATAAACAACTGAAGAAAGGAGGAACACGAAATGCCAAAAGTAGCACTTTTAAATATTAGCGGCAGCCAAGTAGGCGAAATTGAATTGAACGATGCTGTATTCGGTATCGAACCGAATAAACACGTTCTTCATGATGCTGTTGTTATGCAATTGGCTTCCCTGCGTCAAGGTACTCACAAAGTAAAAGGACGGTCTGAAGTACGTGGCGGCGGACGTAAACCTTGGAAACAAAAGGGTACTGGTCGCGCTCGTCAAGGTTCGATCCGTGCACCGCAATGGGTTGGTGGCGGCACTGTATTTGGTCCGACTCCACGCAGCTATGCTTACAAATTGCCTAAAAAAGTTCGTCGTCTGGCGATCAAATCGGCATTGTCATCCAAAGTGATTGAGAATGAAATCATCGTATTGGACGCTCTTACACTGAACGGACCTAAAACGAAAGAATTCGCAGCCATTTTGGATAACCTTAAAGTTGATCGTAAAGCATTGATCGTAGCTCCTAGCTATGATGATAATGTAGCACTGTCCGCTCGTAATATTCCTGGTGTGAAGTTTGTATCCGCAGACGGCATTAATGTTCTTGACGTGCTTGGACACGACAAACTGATCATTACGAAGGAAGCAGTTCAGAAGGTAGAGGAGGTGCTCGCGTAATGAAGGATCCTCGTGATATTATCAAACGTCCGGTTATCACCGAACGTACGGCTGGCATGATGAATGACTTGAAATACGTTTTCGAAGTTGACATTCGTTCTAACAAAGTCGAAATTAAAAAAGCAATCGAAGCGATCTTTAACGTGAAAGTAAGTAACGTAAATACGCTTCGTGTTCCTGCAAAACCAAAACGCTACGGACGTCATTCCGGCTATACGAGCGAGTGGAAAAAAGCGTTCGTAACGCTGAGCAAAGACAGTAAGCCGCTTGAGTTTTTTGAAACGGTATAATTGAAACTGTAAAGTAAGGAGGGAAACTCAGTGCCAATTAAAAAGTATAAACCAACGTCCCCGGCCAGACGTGCAATGTCTGTATCTACTTTCGAGGAGATCACAACAAATCAGCCCGAGAAATCGTTGCTGGCACCTCTGAGCAAGCAAGCTGGACGCAATAACCAAGGTAAAATTACAGTTCGTCATCAAGGCGGCGGACACAAACGTAAATACCGTATTATTGACTTCAAACGTAACAAAGATGGAATACCGGGCCGCGTTGCTACGATCGAATATGATCCGAACCGTACGTCCAACATCGCACTTATCCACTATGTGGATGGTGAAAAACGTTACATCATCGCTCCTAAAGGCTTGAAAGTAGGAGACGAAGTGGTATCCGGTCCGGAATCCGACATCAAAATCGGTAACTCCTTGCCATTGGAAAACATTCCTGTAGGTACGGTTATCCACAACATCGAATTGAAACCGGGTAAAGGTGGCCAACTCGTTCGTGCTGCTGGTACGGAAGCCCAACTTCTTGGTAAAGAAGAGAAGTATGTAACAATTCGTTTGACTTCCGGTGAAGTTCGCCGCATTCTGAAAGTTTGCCGTGCTACAATCGGTTCTGTTGGTAACGAAGACCACGAACTTGTTAAGATCGGTAAAGCTGGTCGTAGTCGTTGGTTGGGACAACGCCCTGAAGTTCGTGGTGTTGTTATGAACCCTAACGATCACCCACACGGTGGTGGTGAAGGTCGCGCTCCAATCGGACGTAAATCTCCAATGTCTCCATGGGGCAAACCAACCCTTGGTTACAAAACACGTAAAAAAGGTAAAGCATCTGATAAATACATCGTTCGTCGTCGTACTAAGTAATGAAACGTGCGCTTAAGTCGCACGTTAACATTTTAAGGAACGATAACGTTTTAACGAAGGGAGGATTCATAAATGGGTCGCAGTCTCAAAAAAGGACCATTCATTGATGGTTACTTGCTGAAAAAAGTAGAGGTTTTGAACGAGTCGGACAAAAAAGTCGTGATCAAAACTTGGTCCCGTCGCTCTACAATTTTCCCACAATTTATCGGACATACGTTTGGTGTATACGATGGTCGTAAACACGTGCCAGTATACGTAACGGAAGATATGGTCGGACACAAATTGGGCGAATTCGCTCCAACGCGTACGTACAAAGGCCATACGGATGACGATAAGAAAACAAGAAGATAATCAACACAGCGTAGTGTTTGAGAGGAGGTAACTCAATGGAAGCAAAAGCACATGCTAAATCCGTGCGGATTTCCGCTCGCAAAGTGAAACTTGTTATCGATTTGATTCGTGGCAAGCAGGTTGGTGAGGCGATTGCAATTCTTCGTCACACTCCGAAATCCGCTTCTCCAGTCGTTGAGAAATTGTTGAATTCTGCGATTGCAAATGCAGATCACAACTACTCTATGGACGTAAATAAATTGGTAGTATCTGAGGTTTTCGTAAACCAAGGTCCTACTATGAAACGATTCCGCCCGCGTGCAATGGGTCGTGCAAGCCGCATCAATAAACGCACCAGTCATATTACTCTGGTGGTATCTGAAAAATAAGGAGGGAAAACGTGTGGGCCAAAAGGTAAATCCCGTCGGACTCCGAATCGGTATTATCCGTGATTGGGAATCCAAATGGTATGCAGGCAAAGATTTCGGTGATCTTTTGCTGGAAGACGTTAAGATTCGTGAGCATCTGAAGAAAAGATTGAAAGACTCCGCTGTATCCCGTGTTGAAATCGAGAGAGCAGCTAACCGCGTCAACGTAACGATTCACACTGCGAAACCAGGTATGGTTATCGGTAAGGGTGGTTCCGAAGTTGAAAACCTGCGCAATGAAATCACTAAAATTGCAGGCGGTAAAAAGGTACACATCAATATCTCTGAAATCAAAAACCCTGAACTGGATGCAATTCTGGTTGCTGAAAGCATTGCACAACAATTGGAACGTCGTGTTTCTTTCCGTCGTGCGTTGAAACAAGCAATTCAAAGAACTATGCGTTCCGGTGCAAAAGGAATTAAAACTCAAGTAGGCGGACGTCTTGGCGGTGCTGAAATCGCTCGTTCCGAAGGGTACAGCGAAGGAACTGTTCCACTGCATACGCTTCGTGCTGACATCGACTACGGTACAGCAGAGGCTCATACTACTTATGGCCGTCTTGGCGTAAAAGTATGGATCTATCGTGGAGAAGTTCTTCCTCCAGCTAAGAAACAAGCTCCTCAGGAAGGAGGCAACTAATCATGTTGGTACCTAAACGCGTAAAACATCGTAAACAACAACGTGGTCACATGAAGGGTCGTGCAAAAGGCGGTACTACACTGAATTTTGGTGAGTACGGTTTGCAAGCTACTGAACCAGCATGGATCACTAACCGTCAAATCGAAGCTGCTCGTATTGCGATGACTCGTTACATCAAACGTGGTGGTAAGGTTTGGATTAAAATTTTCCCTGACAAACCAATTACTCAGAAGCCTCTTGAGGTTCGTATGGGTAGCGGTAAAGGTAACGTAGAAAAATGGGTTGCAGTAGTGAAACCAGGTAAGATCATGTTTGAACTTGCTGGTGTACCGGAAGAGATTGCTCGTGAAGCAATGCGTCTTGCCGCTCACAAACTGCCAATCAAAACTAAGTTTGTGAAACGTGAAGAATTGGGTGGTGAAGCAAATGAAGGCTAGTGAATTCCGCAACCTAACCACTGCTGAAATCGAACAAAAGATCTCTGGTTTTAAAGAAGAACTTTTTAACCTTCGTTTTCAACTCGCTACCGGTCAGCTTGATAACCCGACTCGGATCGGCGCTGTGCGTAAGGAAATTGCTCGTGCTAAAACTGTGATCCGTGAAAGAGAACTTGGGATTAGCTAAGATATTAGACCGGGTGGAAAATCCGCCTGTAATTAGGAAGGAGGCCAACAATGAGCGAACGTAATGCCCGTAAAGTATTAGTCGGTAAAGTAGTTAGCGACAAAATGGATAAAACGATCGTGATTGCTGTAGAAACTTACAAAAAACATGATCTCTACCATAAACGCATTAAAGTGACTAAAAAATTCAAAGCTCATGATGAAAACAACACCGCACAAATCGGTGATACTGTTAAAATCATGGAAACTCGTCCTTTGTCCAAAGACAAAAACTGGAGACTGGTCGAAATCGTTGAAAAAGCTGTTATAATCTAATGTAGTGTAGTTTTTCCGAAAGGAGGATAAATAAATGATTCAACCATTTACACGTTTGACTGTGGCTGACAATTCCGGTGCGAAGGAACTGATGTGTATCCGTGTGCTCGGTGGTACGGGACGTCGTACAGCTCAAATTGGTGACCTGATCGTTTGTTCCGTAAAACAAGCAACACCAGGCGGCGTTGTCAAAAAGGGTGATGTAGTAAGAGCGGTTGTCGTTCGTACTAAACGTTCTATCCGCCGTAAAGACGGTTCCTACATCGGATTTGATGAGAACGCAGCAGTGGTCGTTAAAGAAGACAAGAGCCCACGCGGTACTCGTATTTTCGGACCAGTTGCTCGCGAACTTCGTGACAAGGACTTTATGAAAATCGTTTCCTTGGCTCCAGAAGTGATCTAAATTCACCTTAAAATGTGCCCGTAGGAGGTGTACGAAATGCCAAAAGTGAAAAAAGTTCTGGAATCCCATAACAACAAGCTGCACGTCAAAAAGGACGATACTGTTCTGGTGATTACAGGTAAAGATAAAGGTAAAAAAGGTCGCGTTATCGCTGCTTACCCTCGTCAAAACCGTGTGCTTGTGGAAGGTGTTAACATGATTAAAAAACACCAAAAGCCTAATCAGCTGAATCCACAAGGCGGCATCATCGAGAAAGAAGCTCCGATTCACGTTTCCAACGTTATGCACATTGATCCGAAGAGCGGAAAAGTAACTCGTATTGGTTACAAAGTATTGGACAACGGAAAAAAAGTGCGTATTGCAAAGCGTTCAGGCGAAGTGATCGACTAATTATTTTTTGAAGAAAGGAGGACTATGATTCATGGCAACAACAAGAATGAAAGAACGTTTCTTGAAAGAAATCACTCCTGCTTTGATGCAGAAGTTCAACTATACAACAGTGATGCAAGTGCCTAAAATCGAGAAAGTTGTAATCAACATGGGTGTTGGCGATGCAGTTCAAAACTCCAAAGTGCTTGATTCAGCTCTCAATGACATGCAGTTGATCGCTGGTCAAAGACCAGTTATCACTCGCGCTAAAAAATCTATTGCAGGTTTTAAATTGCGTGAAAACATGCCAATCGGTGTTAAGGTAACACTTCGTGGCGAGCGTATGTATTATTTCTTGGACAAATTGTTCAACATTACACTTCCTCGCGTACGTGACTTCCATGGTGTATCAACAAAAGCTTTTGACGGACGTGGTAACTACACGCTTGGTTTGAAAGAACAGTTGATCTTCCCGGAAATCGAGTATGATCAGGTTGATAAAGTTCGTGGTATGGACATCGTTATCGTAACGACTGCCAAAACTGACGAAGAGTCCCGTGAGCTTCTGACTCAGCTGGGCATGCCTTTTGCAAAGTAATGTTGGCATAACGTTTTGGGCGTCTGATTTAAAGGACCCCTGTTCTCCGAAACTATTTAGGAGGTGTCAGGCTAAGTGGCAAAAACTTCAATGAAAGTCAAACAACAACGCACACCAAAGTTTAAAGTTCGTGCTTACACTCGTTGTGAGCGTTGTGGTCGTCCACATTCGGTGCTGCAAAAGTTTAAAATCTGCAGAATTTGCTTCCGTGAATTAGCTTATAAAGGCCAGATTCCTGGCGTGAAAAAAGCAAGCTGGTAAAAAGTCCTGTTTGGGAAGGAGGTTTATACACAATGACTATGTCTGATCCAATTGCAGATATGCTTACACGTATTCGTAACGCGAACACTGTTCGTCACGAAACGGTAGAAATGCCTGCATCTACAATGAAAAAACAAATCGCCGACATCCTGAAACGTGAAGGATTCATTCGTGATGCGGAATTTGTTGAAGATAGCAAACAAGGGATCATCCGTATTTTCTTGAAATACGGTGCGAACAACGAGCGTGTTATTACAGGTTTGAAAAGAATCAGTAAACCAGGTCTTCGCGTTTACACGAAGAGCAATGAGATTCCACGCGTTCTGGGTGGACTCGGGATCGCAATCATTTCAACATCCAAAGGTATCATGACTGATAAAGAAGCACGTCAGTCCAAAGCCGGCGGAGAAGTGGTTTGCTACGTTTGGTAAGATAACGTTTAAAAGATAGGAGGTGCAACAGATATGTCCCGTATTGGTCGTAAACCAATCACAGTACCAAGTGGTGTTGACGTAACTTTGAACAACACAGTGATCACAGTTAAAGGTCCTAAAGGAACATTGACTCGTGAGCTTCACAAAGACATGTCCGTTACTGTGGAAAACAATGAAATTAATGTAGTTCGTCCTTCGGACAACAAACTTCACCGTTCTTTGCATGGAACAACCCGCAGCGTTGTCAGCAACATGGTAAGTGGTGTAACTGAAGGCTTTTCCAAATCTCTGGAGCTGGTTGGGGTCGGATATCGTGCAAGCAAATCCGGAGATAAAATCGTCCTGAACGTTGGATACTCTCACCCGGTTGAAATCACACCGGAAGCGGGCATCGAATTCGAAGTTCCTTCGAACACTAAAATCATCGTTCGCGGAATTGATAAAGAGCGTGTAGGTGCCTACGCTGCTAAAATTCGTTCCGTTCGTGAACCTGAACCGTACAAAGGTAAAGGGATTAAATACGAAGGCGAGCGCATCATCCGTAAAGAAGGTAAAGCCGGTAAGAAGAAATAAGTTTCTTACCGACTTTGTGCGGTCTTTCTGCAGGAAAGATTTCGTACTTCTTTTTTACCCAGTGCGTCTTAGTATAAAGCTTTAAAAGGCAAACTGAAGGGAGTGAAAACTTGAGATGATTACAAAACAAGATAAAAATAAAGCACGTGTCAGAAGACATCTGCGTGTACGTAAAAAAATCGAAGGTACGGCTGTACGTCCTCGTCTGAACGTGTTCCGCTCTTCCAAACATATCTACGCACAACTGATTGATGATGTAGCTGGTGTAACATTGGTATCTGCATCCACTATGGATAAAGAACTGAGCAGCGAAATCAAAAACGGTGGTAGTGTTGAAGCAGCTCGTAAGGTTGGCGAACTTGTTGCTAAACGTGCAAAAGAAAAAGGTCATGCTAACATCGTATTTGACCGTGGTGGATACTTGTATCATGGACGAATTCAAGCTTTGGCTGATGCAGCTCGCGAAGCAGGCCTTGAATTTTAAGACATTTCTCAAAAGGAGGTTAACGACTTGCGTGTAGATCCGAATACTTTGGAACTGACTGAAAGAGTAGTAAATATTAATCGTGTAGCTAAAGTTGTCAAAGGCGGACGCCGTTTCAGCTTCAGTGCTCTGGTAGTAGTAGGCGACGGCAACGGCTGGGTAGGCGCTGGAATCGGTAAAGCTGGCGAAGTACCTGATGCGATTCGCAAAGGTATTGAAGATGCTAAGAAAAACCTGATTCACGTTCCACTCGTAGGCACAACAATTCCTCACCTTGTTACAGGTAAGTTCGGTGCTGGCCGGGTTCTGCTGAAACCGGCATCGGAAGGTACTGGGGTTATCGCTGGTGGTCCAGTTCGTGCTGTACTGGAGCTTGCTGGTGTAGGTGATATCTTGACAAAATCTCTGGGTTCTTCGAATTCCATGAATATGGTCAATGCGACTTTGGAAGGTTTGTCCCGCTTGAAACGCGCTGAAGAAGTTGCAAAATTGCGCGGCAAATCCATCGAAGAGCTGCTGGGCTAAGGAGGGAATATCATGGCGAAATTAGAAATTACCCTCGTTCGTTCGTTGATCGGCCGTCCTGGTACTCAGAGAACGACTGTTAAGACGCTCGGCTTGCGTAAAATCAACCATAAAGTAGTTCAACCCGACAATGCAGCAATTCGCGGGATGATTAATAAAGTTAGCCATTTGGTTTCTGTTAAAGAAATCGAGGCTTAAGAAATAAAGCAATTCAACAATAATCAAGGAGGTGCAACGAACGATGAAGTTACATGAGCTTTCCCCAGCTCCAGGTTCACGCAAAGAACGTAAACGTTTGGGTCGTGGTCCTAGTAGCGGTACGGGTAAAACTTCTGGTCGTGGTCATAAGGGTCAAAACGCTCGTTCCGGCGGTGGTGTACGTCCGGGCTTCGAGGGTGGTCAAAACCCACTGTATCGTCGCTTGCCTAAACGCGGTTTCGTAAATCCTACTCGTAAAGAGTATGCGGTTTTGAATATCGAAGATTTGAACAGTTTTGCAGCGGGTACAGAAGTAAGCCCTGAGTTTTTGCTGAACAATGGCATTGTGAAAGACGCGAAGTCCGGAATTAAAATTCTGGGTAACGGTGAAATCACTGTGAAATTGACAGTTAAAGCGAACAAGTTCTCTCAATCTGCGGTAGAGAAAATTGAAGCTGCCGGCGGTAAAACCGAGGTGATCTAATGTTCAAGACCCTGAAAAATATATGGCGGGTTGAGGATCTTAGAACCCGTATCCTGTTTACCCTGTTTATACTATTTGTATATCGTATTGGCTCTTTTGTGCCGGTTCCCGGCGTGAACAAGCAAGTCTTTACATCTCAGGATCAGGCAGGAAGCGAGTTATTTGGACTCCTTAATACCTTCTCAGGGGGCGCTTTGTACCAGTTTTCGATTTTCGCCCTCGGGATTATGCCATATATTACAGCGTCTATCATTGTGCAGTTGCTGTCAATGGACGTGATTCCGAAACTTGCGGAATGGGCTAAACAAGGAGAGCATGGTAAAAAGAAGTTGGCTCAACTTACACGGTATGGTACGGTAATACTGGGCTTGATCCAAGCATTCGGAACGTCGATTGGCTTTAATCGACTGTACGGTGCAGCGATGATTCCAGGAGCGACCTTTGCTGATTATTTGGTCATTGCAATCGTGCTTACAGCAGGGACTACGTTCCTTATGTGGCTTGGTGAGCAAATTACTGAAAAGGGAATCGGCAATGGTATCTCCATTGTTATCTTTGCAGGGATTGCGGCAGGTATTCCAAGACATATTCGTACGATTGTGGAATCCCAGTTTATTCAGGCAGATCAGCTGTTCATGAATATTCTGAAGGCAATTATTATTGTCTTGGTAGTTATTCTGATTATTGTTGGTGTTATCTACATCCAGCAAGGTATTCGGAAAATACCGGTACAATATGCGAAACGTGTGGTTGGTAACAAAATGTACGGTGGCCAGAATACGCATATTCCGATGAAGATTAATGCGGCAGGCGTTATTCCGGTAATTTTTGCGGTATCATTGCTGCAATTCCCGACAATTATTGCGAGTTTCTGGGCGGATCATGCGTGGGCTAAGTGGATTACCACTTACTTGTATTATGACAAGCCACTGGGTATGGTTCTGTATGTCGTAATGATTATCGGTTTCACATTCTTCTATACCTTTGTACAGATGAATCCGCAGCAAATGGCCGACAATATGAAGAAAAACGGCGGTTATATTCCGGGGATTCGTCCGGGTAAAGCTACGGAAAAATACCTGACACGTGTAATGTCACGGTTGACGATGACAGGGGCTTTGTTCCTTGCAGTTATATCCGTATTGCCGGTATTCTTCGGTTCGCTTTCGGGCTTGCCTCGCTCCGTGCAAATTGGCGGTACTTCACTGCTCATTATTATCGGAGTTGCATTGGATACAATGAAGCAAATCGAAAGCCAACTGATTAAACGCCATTACAAAGGCTTCATCAACAAATAGGCAATGGGTTCCGGCTTAGGATGTTCGCATGCTTACCGGCACCTTTTGTGCTGTTTCTTGTGTAGGGGTCGTCTGAGGAGTGACAGGTTGTGAATATTTTGATCATGGGCCCTCCGGGGGCTGGTAAAGGTACACAAGCAGATGTCATTGTGAAGGAATTCGGCATTCCTCATATCTCGACAGGTGATGCGTTTCGCCTGGCGATGAAACAGGGAACACCTATTGGCATTAAAGCAAAAGAATATATCGACAAGGGCGAACTTGTTCCAGATGACGTAACAATTGGCATCGTTGAAGAACGGCTGCAACAGCCGGATTGCAAGAAAGGATTCTTGCTGGACGGTTTTCCAAGAACTTTAGCTCAGGCAGAAGCCTTGGATCAAATTTTGGGTCGTTTGAACACGAAGCTTGATAATGTTGTCAACCTGAAAGTGGATCGTGACAACCTGTTGGCACGAATCACAGGACGGCGGGTTTGCAAAAGTTGTGGAACTAGCTATCATGTTGTCTTTAATCCTCCGAAGGTTGAAGGCATTTGCGATAAAGACGGTGGTGAGCTCTATCAGCGTCCTGACGATAACGAAGCTAGCGTAAGAACACGACTAGACGAATATAGTAATAAAACAGCACCACTCCTCACGTTTTATGAGAACCAGAATCTTCTGCGTCATATTGACGGAGAACAGGATATTGATGTGGTTTCCCAAAATATCGTGTCCTTGTTGCGGGGTTAGCTGTAATGATCATTTGCAAGTCGGGAACGGAATTAAGCTTTATGAGGAAAGCTGAGAGAATGGAGACGGAAACGATTCATTACTTGGCAGAACACATCGAGCCCGGTATTACGACCGGTAAACTTGATCATTTAGCTGATTGGTATATTCGCAGTCAGGGAGCTGTGCCGTCTTCTAAAGGTTATAACGGTTTTCCTGCTAGCATTTGCGCTTCAGTCAACGAACAACTGGTGCACGGATTTCCCGGCAAACGCAAGTTAAACAAAGGCGATATCCTTGAGAAAACTCGTCAGTTTACAATGTCGCATGCCATTCGGCAATATATTGAGAATCCAAACCGTGGTATTCCCGTACAGGGGCCGAGGCTGAAAACCGGCATTGAGCTGGCTATTGAATCTATGATTCAAATAGGTTCTCGCCATGTGGGGACGCTGGAAGACAACTGGACGGTCGTTACGGTGGACTTGGTTCCTTGTGCTCGTAACGGGTACACGAAGCTGGTCGCAACGGACGGCATGGACATTTTCACGAAACTGAGTGCGTAGGTGATTGGAATGATTCAGCAAGGAAACCTGCAAATCGGTCAGCTGGTGAAGATTCTGAAAGGCAGAGGAGCCGGACAGATAGCGGTTGTCGTTTCAATAGCGGACAGCAGGTTTGTATATATTGCGGATGGGGATAAACGAAAGTTTGATCAAGCGAAGAAGAAAAATGTTCTTCATTTGATGCCTCAGTCTAAGATTAGTAGCGAGATTGTAAACAGTTTAAACGAAAGCGGTCGGGTGACGAACGGAAAGCTGCGTCACGCAGTGAAAACTTTCCTGGACTCGTCCGAATACCAAGCTGAAGAGAAAGGAGACTGACTTTGGCCAAAGAAGATGTCATTGAGGTTGAAGGTACGGTAATCGAGCCTTTGCCGAACGCTACGTTCAAGGTAGAGCTGGAAAACGGTCACCAAATTCTTGCTCATGTTTCCGGAAAGCTGCGGATGCACTTTATCCGTATTTTGACAGGCGACAAGGTGGTTGTACAGTTATCGCCTTACGATTTAACTAAAGGCCGTATAACGTACCGCAAGTAATTCATGCAGGTTTTTATTAAACGTACGTCATTTAAAAAAACTTGTTTTGCTCGGCAAAACGATGTGAATGTTCACGAAGCGAGTTTTACCAGGGTAAAGCTTGGAGGAGGTAATCAACATGAAGGTAAGACCTTCTGTAAAACCTATTTGCGAGAAATGCAAAGTCATTCGCCGCAAAGGGAATGTAATGGTTATTTGCGAAAATCCGAAACACAAACAAAAACAAGGTTAATAGAAGGGGGTGTAGCGTAAAATGGCTCGTATAGCTGGTGTGGATTTACCACGTGACAAACGCGTTGAGATCGCCTTGACTTACATTTTCGGAATCGGTAAAACGACTTCTCAGAAAATTTTGAAGGAAACAGGCATCAGTGCAAACACGCGTGTTCGCGATTTGACTGAAGATGAAGTGAGCAAATTACGTGAAACGATCGACAAAGAAGTTAAAGTAGAAGGCGATCTGCGTCGTGAAATTTCCTTGAATATTAAACGTCTGACTGAGATTGGCTGCTACCGTGGTGTTCGTCACCGTCGTGGATTGCCTGTTCGCGGACAACGTACTAAAACTAATGCTCGTACCCGTAAAGGTCCTCGTCGGACTGTAGCGAACAAAAAGAAATAAGAAGGGAGGATAACATTCAATGGCTAAACCGAAAAAAGTTGTACGTACAAAACGCCGTGACCGTAAAAATATCGAGACTGGCGTGGCACACATCCGTTCCACGTTCAACAATACGATCGTTACGATCACAGATCCACACGGTAACGCAATCTCTTGGGCAAGCTCAGGCGGTATGGGATTCCGCGGTTCCCGTAAATCTACTCCATTCGCAGCACAAATGGCCGCAGAAACTGCTGCCAAAGCTGCTATGGAACACGGCATGAAAACTGTCGAAGTTATGGTTAAAGGACCAGGCGCAGGCCGTGAAGCAGCAATTCGCTCTTTGCAAGCTGCTGGTCTGGAAGTTAACCTGATTAAAGACGTAACTCCGGTACCTCATAACGGATGCCGTCCTCCAAAACGTCGTCGCGTCTAATGAGATTTCTCCTCTGCGTGTAGTATAGATCCGGCATAAATTGCCAAGAATGGATGTTTAGGTATACTGCATGATTGACTATGGATAAGGTGAATGTTTCATATAGGAGCGACGTTTTGAAGGAGGGATATTGCAGTGATAGAAATCGAAAAGCCGAAAATTGAGACGGTCGACGTCAATGATGATGGCACCTATGGAAAATTCGTAGTAGAACCGCTGGAACGCGGATACGGTACGACGCTGGGGAACTCGCTTCGCCGTATTCTGTTATCCTCGTTACCGGGGGCAGCAGTCACATCGGTTCAGATCGATGGGGTTTTGCACGAGTTTGCAACGGTTCCCGGTGTGAAGGAAGACGTAACGGAGATCATACTGAACTTGAAAGCTTTATCGCTTAAAATCCACTCGGATGAAGAGAAGGTACTCGAAATCGATGCGGAAGGCGAAGGAGTTGTAACGGCAGGAGATATCCGTGCGGATAGTGATGTGGAAATTCTTAATCCGGATCTTCACATTGCTACTCTCGGACCGGGTTCGAGACTTCACATGCGTATTTTTGCCAATCGCGGTCGCGGTTACGTTAAGCAGGATCGGAATAAACGTGATGACCAGCCGATCGGCGTCATTCCCGTTGACTCCATCTACACTCCGATTGCACGCGTGAACTACGGCGTAGAAAATACGCGTGTCGGCCAGGTTACGAATTATGACAAGCTGACACTTGAGGTTTGGACTGACGGAAGTATTCGTCCTGAGGAAGCAGTGAGCCTTGGCGCCAAAATTTTGACCGAGCATGTAATGTTGTTCGTGGGTCTCACGGATGAAGCAAAAGATGCGGAAATTATGGTCGAAAAAGAAGAAGACAAGAAAGAAAAAGTTCTTGAAATGACGATCGAAGAGCTGGATCTCTCCGTCCGTTCCTATAACTGCCTTAAGCGCGCTGGTATCAATACGGTACAAGAACTCACGACTAAATCTGAAGAAGATATGATGAAGGTCCGTAACTTGGGTCGCAAATCTTTGGAAGAAGTACAAGAGAAGCTTGAGGAACTTGGTTTAGGACTTCGTACGGAAGAATAGACAGCAACGTTTTTGTGAAGGAGGGGAAATTACATGGCATACCAAAAATTGGGCCGTAACTCCAGTGCCCGTAAAGCTTTGTTTCGTGATTTGGTAACCGATCTGTTCTTGTACGAGCGTATCCAAACTACTGAGGCTAAAGCAAAAGAAGTTCGTTCTATTGCTGAAAAGCTGATCACCAAAGCGAAAAAAGGGGATCTGCACGCACGCCGTCAAGTGGCTGCGTTCGTTCGCCGTGAAACTGTTGATGGTGAGCAGGATGCAATCCAAAAACTGTTTAGCGAATTGGCTACACGTTACAATGAGCGTCCAGGTGGATACACTCGTATCTTGAAACTGGGACCTCGTCGTGGTGACGCTGCTCCAATGGTATATCTGGAATTGGTTGACCGCGCGTAGACAGGCGAAGATGAGGGAAGGGTGGACAGAATCAGCTTGATTCTGAACAACCCTTTTTTTCTCTTGGAGAAGTCCGGAGGGGCTTCTCCTTTGCTATGTTCGGTTAATTCTCATATAGCCAGAGATTACCCTGTAAAGGTGTGAAGAAACATGCGGAACTTGTGCATGAAAGTGAACTACGACGGAACCGAGTATGATGGTTTTCAGACCCAGCCCAGCGGTAATACTATTCAGGATTATCTGGAGAGCGCTATATGCTCATTGACAGGGGAACGTCTTAAAATCACAGGTTCTGGTCGCACAGACGCTGGTGTACATGCGTATGGGCAAGTATTTAATTTTCATACCGAGTCGCCTATTCCTATTGAACGTTGGTGCCTTGCCCTAAATGCGTGGTTGCCCCGTGATATTATTGTTACGGATGCGAGAGAGGTGCCGTTGTCTTTTCACGCGCGCCGCATGGCAAAGCGGAAGACTTATCGGTACAGCATTAATGCTAACCGATTTCCGGACATCTTTCACCGTCGTACACAGGCGCATCACCCAACAAAATTAGATGTACAAGCAATGGAGCAGGGACTGGCACATTTAGTGGGGACCTTTGACTATACTTCGTTTGCATCTCGACGTTCCCAGAAGACGAATCATGTCCGCACCATTTACGAGGCCTATATGACAGTAGACCATTCCTTTTCACGTCCGGGCTCGGATGATCAGGGAATTATTCATACTTATATTACAGGTAGCGGTTTTTTGCAGCACATGGTTCGGATTATTATGGGAACTTTGCTCGAAGTGGGTGAAGGAAAGAAATCGGCCGATGATATTCCATTTATTTTAGAGGCGAAAAATCGTTCAAAGGCAGGACCTACAGCGGTAGGACATGCTTTAACTCTCTGGAGTGTGGAGTATGAGGAAAACATCAAAAAACATTGATTTTTCCCTTGCGAATTTACTGGTTATCCTGTAATATAAAAGTTGTGTTTTCTTAATGGCTTTCCCACAGCCCCAATTAAGATGATCACATTAAAGCAACATCTAATCCATCAATAATGTAGCAAGTTAACGAACGAAGATAAATGACGATTTTGTTAATGAACTTAAGGAGGAAACTTTTCATGCGTACTACGTATATGGCTAAGCCAAATGAAGTTGAGCGTAACTGGCACATCATCGATGCTGAAGGTAAAACGCTCGGTCGTCTGGCAAGCGAAGCGGCTGCGTTGATTCGCGGCAAACACAAGCCACAATTTACACCACATGTGGACACAGGTGATTTCGTTGTTGTAATCAATGCAGAGAAAATCGTATTGACTGGTAAGAAAATGGAGAACAAGAAATACTACCGTCACTCCATGCACCCAGGTGGTTTGAAAGTAACAGTTGCACAAGACATGGTTAAAAACAAACCTGAACGTATGTTGGAATTGGCTGTTCACGGTATGCTTCCTAAAACTCGTCAAGGCGAAAAAATGAAGCTGAGATTGAAAGCTTACAGAGGCACTGAGCATCCACATGCAGCACAAAAACCTGAAGTTTACGAACTTCGCGGATAATTAAAAGGAGGACAGTTTCATGGCACAAGTACAATACTATGGGACAGGTCGTCGTAAACATTCGGTAGCTCGTGTTCGTCTCGTACCGGGTGAAGGACGCATTGTCATCAACAAGCGTGATATTAATGAATATTTTGGTTTGGAAACACTCAAACTGATCGTTAAACAACCATTGAACCTGACAGAAACAATTGGAAGCTATGACGTACTCGTTATTGCTCATGGCGGTGGTATCTCTGGTCAAGCAGGCGCAATTCGCCACGGTATTTCACGTGCTCTGTTGAAAGCAGATCCGGAATTCCGTCCAGCTTTGAAAAAAGCAGGCTTCCTGACTCGTGACCCACGTATGAAAGAACGTAAGAAATACGGTCTCAAAGCTGCTCGTCGTGCACCACAGTTCTCGAAACGTTAATATCAACGTTCAAAAACCTCCAACCAATGGGTTGGAGGTTTTTTTATGTTAAAAATGTCCTGTAGCTATATCATTTAAGATCACATGTGATTTTAAATTGAAGCTCAATTGTTTTAGAAAGTGTAATTTTGAAATTTAGCAACCGGTTGTTCATTGACGCGATTTATCCCCTCGTGTGTTATTCCACTCCCTTTGATGTGTACGCAATTTTTAAGTAGGTTAAGGGATTATTATATCTAGAATGATGAAACGGCTTAGAATCCTCATTTAAGGCATTTAAAAAAGATGTTGCCCTTTGCTTGTCATTTCTTTTTTCTGTTGTTAGGCTCTTATGTCGGCTAACCTTCATCACTTTGTAGTAGCTTGCCTGTCGCTTAACATAAACCTTGAGGTTTTTATTTTTCGTTTTCCCTACAAAAAGAAGCACAAACCAGGCTGCCTTTCCTTCTCATTATGTATAGTGTGCTTCTGACGATCAAAACATTGGCTTTCAGGTACGATGGACGCGTGGGCTAGTCCGTAGTCTGGTCTTAATGGTAAACCGCGATTGTGGGAAAATGGAGTCGTCTGAAGGGACTACCGCACTCTTCAGTCTGCCTCTATGCAACAATCTGCAATCCAAACGATGTATTGACGCACGTAAAGAAACTTCGAGAAGCGTACGTATTTTTGGATGTTTATGACGGGGAAATCGCAATTACTAATCCAGTTAGTCAGAAGATGAATGGGGCAACAAGTTAAATAAAATGGTTGGGTTCAGTAGTTAACTATTAAAAAGGGCGTGTTGTACACTAATTTTATGAGTTAGGTGCAGCACGTCCTTTTTAAGAGCTTTGACTAGTACCTTTTAGTTACAATTTTACTTAAGGATCATTTCCAAATGAAATTGTATAAGAATATTTTATATAAGGTTAATGAACCTGTTGGGATGTGGTGAATAGGGTTATAGAATGCTGACAGAGCAGCACTCCTGCTGTTTTCAGGCTGAAGAATGCTTATTCCTAAGTACATTACTGTAGATTGACAATAAGTAAGAAAGTCTTATACTATATTTATTCATATTAGTTTAGTCGGTATTGAAAAAGGTACTTATTTATAAATTTTCAAATGGAGGCGCATTAATAATGAATTTATTGGAGAAAGAAGCATTGATTAAGGTCAAAGCGATTGAACTGGAAGAGGCGACGCCCGAGGAAATTATCCAGTATGCTGTTCAAACATTTCCCAATCTCACTTTTGCTTGTAGCTTTGGTGCGGAAGATGTAGTCCTTGTAGATCTGCTGCAAAAAGTTAGCCCCTCCACCGACATCTTTTACTTGGACACTGATCACCATTTTAAGGAAACATACGATACACGAGATCAGATCAAGGCTAAATATAACCTGGATTTTGTTCGGGTATCTCCCTTAATTACTCCTGAGGAGCAAGCAGCTAAGTATGGGGAGGAGCTGTGGAAAACAGATCCCAACACTTGCTGTGGCATACGTAAAGTTGAGCCGCTAACGCGCATTTTATCTCAATATGATGCATGGATTACTGGCATTCGCCGCGACCAGGCACCTACTCGTGCGAATGCCAAAAAGGTAGAGTATGACCAGAAATTTGGACTTGTTAAATTTAATCCGCTGGCAAGCTGGACATCAGAAGACGTGTGGAATTATATCCATACTCATAAAGTGTTGTATAATCCACTGCATGACCGCAATTATCCAAGTATTGGATGTGAACAATGTACACGTCAAGTTCTACCAGGTGAAGATCCTCGTGCGGGACGCTGGTCAGGCAATGAGAAAACCGAATGCGGGCTCCATCAATAAAACTGCACGTAGTAGCTATGAATCGTATTTTTGAATGGAAAGGAAGTATGTTATGACGGCAATTCTTCCGCATGGCGGAACACTAGTTGATAGAATCGTCACAGGTCCGGAGCAAAAAGCCCTTTTGCAGGCTGCACGTGAATTGTTTCCTATTCGGGTAAACTCGTGGACCATTTCTGACCTGGATTTGATTGGGGTAGGGGCTTTCTCCCCATTGACTGGGTTTATGAACGAGTCTGATTATCGGTCGGTGGTTACAGATATGCGTCTTGCAGACGGTACAGTCTGGAGTATTCCCATTACGCTTGCAATTACAGATAGCATAGCCAGCGAACTAAACGTGGGTCAGCAAGTCGCTTTGGTAGGTGAAACAGACGAAACTATCTATGCAGTGCTTGATATTGAAAGTATTTATCAGGCTGATCAGGTCGAGGAAGCCAAACGTGTATTCAAGACGGATGATCCAGCCCATCCTGGCGTGAAAAAACTGTTGGACCGACCAGCCACCTATGTGGGAGGCTCTGTACAGGTGCTAAATCGGCCTAAACCTGCACAATTTGGCGATTTTTATTACACTCCAGCACAGATACGCCGTCATTTTGCCGAAAAGGGCTGGAAAACAGTAGTTGGTTTTCAAACGCGTAATCCGGTTCACCGTGCACATGAGTATATCCAGAAGAGCGCGATGGAGATTGTTGATGGACTATTTCTCAATCCGCTCGTCGGCGAAACCAAGTCAGATGATGTTCCAGCAGATGTACGCATGAAGAGTTATTTGGCACTGCTGGATAATTACTATCCGGCGGATCGGACTTTTCTGGGCGTGTTTCCTGCTGCCATGCGATATGCTGGTCCGAGAGAGGCCATTTTCCATGCTATTGTACGGAAAAACTATGGCTGCACCCATTTTATTGTTGGAAGGGATCACGCCGGTGTAGGAGACTATTATGGTACCTACGAAGCGCAGGAAATTTTCAGGAATTTTACTGCTGAGGAGCTGGCAATTACTCCATTATTCTTTGAACACAGCTTTTATTGCACTCGTTGTGGAAATATGGCTTCGAGCAAAACCTGTCCTCATCCCAAGGAACATCATTTGACGCTCTCGGGCACCAAGGTACGGGAATTGTTACGCTCCGGCGTTTGTCCCCCCCCTGAGTTTACACGACCAGAAGTCGCCCAAGTGCTGATAGAAGGTATGAAAGAATTTGTTCATTCCTGAGTTGTACTATTTAAACGCCTCGTCCCATATAGATCATTAATATCTGTATAGGACGGAGGCGTTTTGTTATGCATAAAAATAATCGTAAACACCAGGTTACACTGTGGATTCGCTATCGGACGCTGCAAAAAATGCTATTGGGCTGTTGTCTCGCCGTTTTGTTTATTATGCTGACTTTGTATGAGATACCTGCTTCAAGAGCTTGGATCCATTGGAGTCTTCCGCTCGCAGGCAAGGTAATTGCTATAGATGCAGGGCATGGAGGGCCTGATGGAGGGGCAGTTAGTAAGGAGGGTGTCATTGAAAAGGATATTAATCTGGCGATTGCATTTTATTTGCGGGATTACTTACAACAAGCAGGAGCTGTTGTCGTCATGACACGTGAGGATGACCGGGATCTGGCGTTACCCGAAACCAAGGGCTATTCCAGAAGGAAAACGGAGGATCTCAAGCAACGTGTACGCATGATTGAGGAGCATAAAGCGGACCTTTTTTTGAGCATTCACATGAACAGCATTCCATCCAGTCGTTGGAGTGGAGCTCAAACCTTTTATGTCCCCAATCATGAGGATAACGAGAATTTGGCTTCTCTTATTCAGGAGGAGATCAAACGCAATCTGGAAAATACGGACAGAGTGGCTAAGACCGTAGACACAGTATATCTGTTAAAGGCCCTTAAAATGCCCTCAGCTCTCGTGGAGGTCGGATTTTTATCCCATCCTGAGGAAGCCCGGCGACTGAGTGACGTAACCTATCAGAGACAGGTGGCGGCATCCATCTATAAGGGGATTTTACGTTATAGCGCAGGGGAAAAGGGGACATCGTCAGCACCTAAAGTCAGATAGTGGTATACTGTAATTGTTTACAACCACGTAAATTCATTGAAGCAGAGGTGCTGATTATTCATGCAATCTAGAGAGCAAGTTATAGAGCTACTTCAACAGGTACGAGAACCTCATACGGGCCGTCGTCTGGTAGATCTTCGTTTTATTCGGGATGTTGTTGTGAAAGAAGAACGCGTATCCTTGACCGTGATCAGTTTGAATACGGAGGAAGAGGTGCGGGCAGATTTGGAGCGGGAAATCCGGCAGACGTTGGAAGAGGCGGGGCTGAGTCACGTTCATATTCGTATTCGGGAAGCCTCTGAGCATGAAAGAACCGCTATTCAAACAGAGGATGATCCCGAAGCAGCGGCTGACCCAGTATTGACCAGGGGACATGCTGCCGGCATGGAAGAACATGAGCTGCTAGATCCAGCATCTGGCGTTCGGTTTATTGCTATTGCAAGCGGAAAAGGTGGTGTAGGAAAATCAACGGTAGCTGTAAATTTAGCGGCTGCTTTAGCTAGACAAGGCAAACGTGTCGGTTTGATAGATGCTGATATTTATGGGTTTAGTGTACCGGATATGATTGGGGCAGAGGACGTTCCTTCTGTAGAAGAAGGGATTATTCAGCCGGTCGAGAGATTTGGTGTCAAGCTCATGTCCATGGGCTTCTTTGTCAGGGAGAACAATCCCGTTATCTGGAGAGGTCCTATGCTGGGAAGAATGCTCAGACAGTTTTTTAGTGATGTCCAATGGGGAAGGCTCGACTATATGATACTTGATTTACCGCCGGGTACCGGGGATATAGCGCTTGACGTACACCAAATGATTCCGCAGAGTGAAGAGATCATTGTCACTACCCCTCATGCGACGGCTGCCTTTGTGGCTGCACGTGCGGGGGCGATGGCGCTCCAAACAGATCACAAGGTCATTGGTGTGGTGGAGAATATGTCCTATTATATATCCTCAACCGGTGAAAAGGATTATGTTTTTGGCCGTGGGGGAGGGGCTATGCTAGCCGATACCCTCCATACCAAACTGCTGGCGCAAATTCCATTGGGGATCCCGGATAATCATCCTTCAGAAGCTGATTTTTCGCCATCCGTATATAAATCCGAATCGGCAACCGGAGCTATTTATAACGATATTGCCCTTCAAATTACGTCATTGCACGCCAAAGCTGAATCAGAATAAGAAAAAAAGGCTGGTTGCAAACCAGCCTTTTATTGTTGACCTCCTTGTTCACCTGCGCCACCGCCGTCACCACCACCACCGCCTTGCTTTTCGCCGCTTAAACCGCCTTGCTGACCCCCTTTTTTCTCAACCTTGGGTTGAAGTTCCTCTTGTACGACTGTTTTGAGTAAATTCATAACCTCAAGCCGGAAAATCGGATTCTGCATGGCATCATGCATAACTGTCATAGATTGTTTGCGATATTCAGGGGTTTTAGTCAAGTCCATGTACATCTTGGTTAGTTCTGGTGACTTAAGCATCGCTTCAATAGACTTTTGATAAGAAGGGTCTTTTATTAATTGCATATGAATCTGTTTGCTTTGGCTGTTAATCGCTTTGGCAAATTCTCCGGCAAAACGCGGATCAGTCATAATTTTTTCGATTTCTTTTTTATACTCAGGTGACACCAAAGTATCCTTGACTGCAATTTTCATCTGCTCGGCTGATTGTATGGGCATAAGCATTTTCATTCCCATGCTGCCACCGGAAGTTCCACCGGAGCTGCCGCCAGCCCCGCTTTCTTCACCACTCTGGCCGGATTGCCCATCCTTGGATGAGCTGCTTTGCCCGGTTAAAGCTTCTTCTACCGCTTTTTTTCCATCATCGCTTTTTAAGATATCGACAACCATCGTTTTCATCTCTTTATAACTGTTCTGGGGAGGTGCAGAACTTTGATCCGAGCCGCAGCCGCTCAGTGCAACGCCCAGTACGCATATCATGCTGACAAATCGCAGACGAGTCCAATTCATGGCCGTATTCCTCCTTTATCATGAATGTGGATAGTATGCGAATGAATGAGGATAAATATGTCGAGGGGCTTTTGGTTTTTTGCTGAGAACGATGTAAAATAACTCCTTAAAGGCCCATAGCCTGATCACGTACCTCTTTGCCTTTTACTGTACCCTGTTGAAGCAGTTCAGATACCGTTACGAATTCATATCCTTGCGCTCGCAACTTGTCAATAATGATCGGTAGCGCTTCATGAGTTTGCTTGCAGGAATCACTTGCGTGGAGAAGAACGATGTCACCAGGATGCGCTTTATTTACAACACGGTCGATAATTACCTGAGTGCCAGGATTTTTCCAATCCAAGGAATCCGTATCCCATTGAATGGTTTTATAACCTAAAGTGTTAGCCACCTGAAGGACTCTTTTGTCAAAGTCTCCATTAGGCATACGAATTAACTTCGGCACTTGCCCGGTTAGCTCGGTAAGTGTGGTGTGAGCAGTTGATATTTGTTTTCGAATGTCCTCGTCGCTTAAGCTGCTGTAATTTTCGTGTTTATGTCCATGACTTCCAATCTCAAATCCGTTGTCTTTAATCTGATTCACAAGCTCTGGATGCGTTTTGCTCCATGGGGAAGAAAGAAAAAAAGTAGCCTTGGTCACTTTTTTATCCTCAAGTACCTTTAAAATAGGAGCAGTGCGCTTATCGCCCCAGCTAATGTCAAAGGTGAGGGCAATCAGCTTTTTATCAGTGGGTACACTATAAACAGCGGCTGGTGCTTCCTCGGAAAAAACGGTAACATTATCAGTTTCCACATAAATGACCCCAATAGCAAAGACGGCCGCGGCTATTACGATAAAGAACCGTTTGATTTTTTTACCGTTCAGAACATAGAAAAAAGAATTCATAGTATAATAATGCCCCTTTCATCCTAGAAGTGCTTGTTTACTTAAAGCTATGCCGGGGGTTGTCAATTATGCCAATGGACTACAGGAGGGAAACATTGAATGGGATTAAAAGCATTCTTGCATGATATATACACGACAAGACGGATAATTTTAGTTTCTACACTTCTTTTTTGTATTAGCATTGTGACGGGCTGGTTAAGTACGGGAGCTATCCAATCCATGCTAGCTCAACAAATAGAAGGCTTAGGAGGAGTAGCTCAACGTTTGCAGCAGACTGATCATCCTCAATGGAGCTTTTTTGTTTTTATCTTTTTCAATAATGCCATCAAATGTGTGCTGGTTATATTTTTTGGGGCTTTTTTTGGAATCGTACCGTTTATATTTTTAATTGTGAATGGAATGGTTTTAGGATTTGTAGTGCATTTACAGACAGATATGGGAAGAAGTATGTATGAGGTTGTGGTTAAAGGATTACTTCCTCACGGTGTGATTGAATTGCCTGTCCTGATTCTCGCTTGCGCCTTTGGATTGAAGTTTGGAATTAAAGTAATGTTTACGATAGGCTCAAGCATGGGGCTGAAACGAAAAGGAAAGGGACAAACGTGGGAGATCTTTATGAAACAGACGCTGACAGTGTCCATATGGTCCGTCATTTTGCTGTTTATTGCAGCCGCAATAGAGAGTGGCATAACTTATCGCTTATTGTCACATTAAAATATTATGGCTATTTATTTATATATTTACTGAAAATTGAACATAACAAAGGGGAGAGCTTAAAGAGAAAGTATGGGAATGAATCTCATGAAGTTTGAAGCCCTGGCAGTTGAGTTTAAAAACAGGTAAATATTGGAACAATAGTTGAGCAAATATAAGAACTATATAATATGCTGATAAGGGAGTATGGTCATATGCTGGGAATGCTGTTTAACGAAAAGGAATGCAAGGAACTGGACTATGTTCTTCGTAAAGAGCTTGATGAAATGCTGCTTGACATGAGTGATACCCGATTGGACCAGGATATTCGTTATGCAATAGCGCTTCGGTATAAAACAGTTTTCCGCATGTATGCCCGTTTTGCACCCGCTAAGGAGCTATCCAAATATGCCCGCAGAGGGCGTGTTCCTCAAATCAAACAATAAAAGATAAAGATTAAGAGCAAAAAAAGTATTGACTCTATTCAATATTCATGGTAAATTAATTTTCGTTCCTTTTTGAAGGATTTGCTCGAAAAAAAGATTTTAAAAAAACACTTGCAAATTTCAAAAAGAGATGATATATTATAAAAGTCGCCGCTGAGATGCGGTGGTGAAACAAAGTGGTGCAAAAAGTAAGATATTATGAGAGTAAGGTATTATATAAGCTTGATCTTTGAAAACTGAACAACGAGTGAGTAAATG
>NZ_ASSB01000019.1:0-533 GCF_000520755.1 Paenibacillus sp. 1-18 | reverse complement strand
GGTGGAGTTAGACCTCGCATTTTGAAATTAAAAAAAAGTTAATTTTTGTTTCGGGTTGGGGGTCCGTCACTCAATTTGATGCACATCGCTGATCGCTCAAGTTTAATTTGATATATAAGTGCGACCAAAAATAATTTCGTTACATGCTAGTTGAGATTCATTTGCACTCCTAACAATCAAAGAATTTTGACTCGTCTCCTGCCTCAAGGTCGAATTTAGATCGTCTGTCTCCTGGTAAACAACCAACCGCCTGTAAGAAATATACAGCTGAATAAGAACGTGAGTCCAAATCCCTGAAGTAGCGAATCGTTAAAGAGCATCGTTAGGAATCCGTCTGCCACCTTAGGCGGAGAGAGGAGAGCGAAGTCGCAATCGGTATCGCCGCAATAAGCAATGACCAGATAATCCATCCTAAGAAATTCCGCAATCCAGAAAACAGCTGTTGCCGTCATACCCATTGCCCTTTATGACCCCCGGCAGCTATTTTTCGACCGAATCATCCAGGTTCAATTTTTTCTCCTGAGCCAACTGCG
>NZ_ASSB01000018.1:0-10114 GCF_000520755.1 Paenibacillus sp. 1-18 | reverse complement strand
CCCGGGAGAAGTGTTAGCGGATCGCGCCTACGATACCAATGCCATTTTAGAGCTTTTGCAAAGCCGATCCATTACTCCGGTGATCCCATGCAAACGCAATCGGCGGGTAAAGCGTCCGCTAGATTCGGAGACGTATAAAGAGCGACACTTAGTTGAATGCTTTTTCAACAAAGTTAAAAACTATCGACGCCTGGCTACTCGCTATGAAAAAACAGCAAACATGTTCATGACTTTTTTGACGCTACTTTCTATTCGTTTATGGCTTAAATAGGTTTGCGTACAGGCCCTAGTTAAGAACGGCTCCAGACAAAAAAATCTCTCCTTAGTGAACTCTCCTTATTATACTGAGGAAAATTTTATCTGCCACCCTTCGCCGTGTTATAAAAAACTTCATTAAGACTATACGATGATAGTACAAGCTCAGCCAGGTTATGGACCGAAAAAGGGGAGAACCCTAGATTACGATATAAACAGCTCCGCTTTCATGATCAATCTCTGTCGGGAAAGCAGTCACACACCCGGTATCCGGTTCTTGCACCTGACCAGTGGACAGGTCGATTTTCCAGTCATGGAGCGGACAATGGACTGCTGAGCCACATATCATCCCTTCGGACAACCGTCCTCCTTTATGCGGACAACGGTTTTCAAGCGCACGAACACTTCCGTCGCTCAGCCGAAATAGGGCTATCTCTGTATTATGAATACGAACTGTACGGGCTCCCCGTAGATCAATATCGTTCAGATTGGCTACTCTGATTCTGCTGGTTGTTGTCGTGTTGATCTCCATTTTTTCAGCCCCCTATTTCGTTACTGAGTTAAGCTCCGGTAACTGCACAAAGTTTTTGAGCAGCTCTTTGTCATGAATGATTTCGTGCCAAGGATCAGTTGTCGTGCCTAACGTCTCCTCAATTCTGCCCACCAGTTCCTGTCTCGTCTCCGCATCCGCAAGCGCCTGCTTAATGGATTCTAAGCCAACACGCTCTACCCAATGCGCTGTGCGCTCGCCCCAATTCGCCTGCTCACGATAATACTGCAAATAGGCGCCAGTCCATTCCATGACCTCATCCTCGGTTTTAACGGTACAAAGCAGTTCAGCCGCTCGTACCTTAATGCCGCCGTTACCGCCAACGTAAATTCCCCAACCACCGTCAATTGCGACGACGCCTAAATCCTTGATCGTCGCCTCGGCACAGTTTCGCGGACAACCGGACACGGCCAGTTTAACCTTGGATGGCGCATTCAGGCGTTCAAACGCCTTTTCCAAACGGATACCCATTCCCATCGCATCCTGGGTACCGAAACGACAAAAGGTGTTGCCGACACATGTCTTAACCGTTCGTAGTGTCTTCCCGTAGGCATGCCCCGACGGCATATCTAACTCGGACCAGATACCTGGCAAATCCTCTTTTTTCACACCAAGCAGGTCAAGACGCTGTCCGCCCGTAAATTTTACCAAAGGCACATTGTATTTTTCTGCAACAGCAGCAATTTTCTTCAGATCGGCAGGTGAAGTAACTCCTCCATAAATGCGGGGCACGACAGAATAGGTGCCGTCTTTCTGGATATTGGCATGGTACCTTTCATTTGTGAATCTGGATTCCTTCTCATCCTCATAATCCAGCGGCCACAGCATACCTAAATAATAATTGAGCGCCGGTCGGCATTTGGTACATCCTTCAGGTTCGTTCCAACCCAGCACGTTCATCACTTCTTTGACGCTTTTCAATCCCATTTCCCGGATGCCGCCAATGATCGCTTCCCGGTCAAGTGTCGTACAACTGCAAATGCCTTCTTTAGCCAGTTCCCCTGTTTCGCCGCCTGCATACAGCTGTAAGAGCCCCTCCACTAATGGCTTGCAGCCACCGCAGGATGCGGATGCCTTCGTGCAGGCCTTAATCTCCCCAAGGCTCCGGCAGCCAGCCGCAACCGCGTCCCCGATGTCTCTCTTGGACACACCATTACATCCGCATACAATTTCGTCATCAGGCATTTGCTCCAGCATGATGGAGCCGCTTGCTTCTGGTTGATTAGGGTTGAAGCCGAGCAACAGCTCTTTCTCACGACCAACCACCGACTCGCCATTCTTGATCAACGAAAACAGCTTGGCTCCGTCAGATGTATCACCGAACAGAACGGCTCCGATCAGTTTATCTTCCCTGATTACGATTTTTTTGTAGACGCCGCTAATTTCATCCTGGTATCGAAGGGAACGAGTTCCCGGTTCGTCCTTATAGCACCCTGCAGAAAACACATCTACGCCCGATACCTTCAGTCTCGTCGAAATGACGGACCCCCTATAGCCCGGGGTTTCCATTCCCGCGAGCCGCTGTGCCAGCACACCACCCTGTTCATATAACGGAACCACCAGCCCGTAGGTGATTCCCCGGTGCTCTGCACATTCTCCTACGGCGTATATGCCAGGAATGCCTGTTTCCATGTAATCATTTACGATAATGCCGCGATTTACAGGAATCCCTGCCGACACCGCAAGCTCAATGTCTGGTATGATGCCTACTGCCATAACGATCAGATCCGCTTCCAGCTCGCTGCCGTCGGCAAATTTAACTCCCTCTACACGGCGACGGCCTGTAATAGCTGCCGTTCTCTTATTGACCAGAAAGTTCATTCCCTGCTCCTCCAGCTCGCGCCTTAGCATTAGGGAAGCGGCCTCATCCAGCTGCCGGTCCATAATATGTTCATGAATATGAATAACCGTAACATCCATCCCCAAGTTGAGTAGTCCCCTGGCAGCCTCTAGCCCAAGCAATCCACCGCCGATGACGGCTGCTTTTTTATGCGTCTTTGCCGTCTCCATCATCGTTTCACAGTCACGAATATCCCGGAAGCCGATAACACCATCTTTATTTGCCCCCGGAAGCGGCAGAATGAAGGCGTTGGAGCCTGTAGCCAGCAGCAGCACATCATAAGGAACGCATACACCGGAGCGGGACGTCACCTGCCGCTTGTCTGTGTCAATTTCTGTGACAGGATCACCGGTATACAACTGGATATGATTCTCTTCATACCAGCTCCAGTCGTTGATGACTATATCCTGCAAACCAGCCCCTCCAGCCAAAACGGAGGACAGCATAATCCGGTTATAATTCGGGTGAGGCTCAGCTCCGAATACCGTAATGTCATAGACACCCGGAGCGATCATCAGTAAATGCTCAAGAGTACGTATCCCCGCCATTCCGTTGCCGACCAGCACTAGCTTTTTGATGTGGTTCATCAGACCTCTCCCCTTCTGTTCATATCTTCAAAACACTTCAAAACATAAAAAGCCTGCTTCACACAGGGAGATTCAAAACATCCCTCCACATGTGAAAACAGGCTCCATTGCCGTTTCATTGAATACGCCGTTGTATCCATCAAAGTATGGAATTAAAAGTACTGTAGCCAATATATAACGATTCAAGTGCGATGTCAAGATTCCTTACGCATTATCTTATAAAAATTATATTTTACCATCATGTAACATGTTCATGACGTATTAAATATCACTTTTTTAGAAAGTTTGGATTGATTTTCAGACGAAAACACGCCAAAATGGATTAAAAGTCCGTTTCCCCCTCACAATGCTCAAAAAAACGTACGCAAATAAAAAAACACATGTCATGTTTGTTATCAGGAGACACATCCTGTCATCCCCATCGCTTACTACCCTTCATGTTACAGAAAGGAGGAGCCCACTTGCGTTCCTTGTTGGTAATTTACTCACATTCAGAACATGTATCCGGGCAGGCACATGCCGTATCCTTAGGGCAAGCAGGACCTGAGCACCTTTTGGAGTCCAACGGATATCTAACTCTATCCTGCCACGATGAATCTGAAATCAAACAGCTGATTCATGAGGCAGATGCAGCGGTATTGAATATACCTGTCGGTACCATCAATATATGGTCCAACAGGCTGGAGCAAGCCAAAGCAATCCCATTGCTCTGGTGGTGCAGCGCGGAATCCGCTCTGTCATCGACGGAATCATGCGAAGCCAATGTTCCTGTCGACGGCATTTTAACTCCCTCTATGGCAGCACATGAGCTGAATTGGGCTCTTCATTTTAGTGCCAAACATTTTTTCGAACGCCAGCACTGGCTAAGTGAACGCAAACAACTAACCGCTCGGCTGGAGGAGCGCAAATGGATCGACATGGCCAAAGGAATACTTGGCGAAGTAAACGGCATTCCGGAAGCGGAAGCATACGATCTGCTGCGAAAAAAAGCAATGAATGAGCGCAAACGGATCGTGGATGTAGCCATCTCCATCGTCAAAGCACAGCAAATGCTAAAGGCATAGATTTGAAAGGGGCCTTAATATGAACATTATTGAAATATTAAAAGAGGTTGGACGCGGCAAAAGAGGCGCCCGGGATTTGAATTACGCCGAAGCTGAAGCCGCAGCCGAGCTTATTATGACCCGATCGGCAACGCCTGCACAAATCGGAGCCTTCTTTGCCGCAGAACGCATCAAAATGGAGAGTATCGCCGAGCTGGAGGCATTTGTAAACACCTGTCGTAAATATGCCCACCGCTTCCCGATGCAGGAAGGTATAGATTTCGCAGGCCCCTACGACGGCAGAAAATCATCATTTATCGCCACCCTTGCCACCGCTTTTCTAGTCGCCGCGCACGGGGTCCCGGTGACGATGCATGGAAGTGCGCCCCTCCCTCCCAAATGGGGGATTACACTCCCCCTTTTGCTGCAGGAAATGGGGGTAACATCTGAAAACATGGCCCACGAAACCGCCATTCAAGCCGCAAAGCTGACAGGCGTACTGTTCGCAGCCTCTGAACAGTGGTGCTCACCTCTGAGAGAGCTGCGAACCATTCGTGAAGAGCTAGGACTTCGCACGGTGCTGAACACAGCCGAGAAACTGGTTGATTACGGTGCTTCACCGTATATCGTATTCGGCGTTTTCCACAATACAGTGTTCGACAAGATGGCGAAACTGATGCAACAGCTGAATTACCGCAGAGCTCTGATCGTCCAGGGAAGCGAAGGATCGGAGGATCTGTTCATTGACCGACCAACCCGGACTTACCTGCTTGCGAACGGCGAGGTGTCGCTGCAGGTTATTGATCCGGAAATGTACGGGTTAGATTCGGTGGTACCCGAGCATGACTGGACCCCTGCTGAACAACTGCGCATAACGGAGGATGTATTGCAAGGCACAGCTCCTCTAGCCTTTTCGAATCAAGTGCTGCTCAACGGTGCAGTCCGACTATTCGTTGCAGGCCGAGTTGATTCTATAGAAGAGGGCTTGTACACCTGCAAACCGCTGCTGGAAAACGGGGTTGCCTGGGACTTGTATTGTCGCTGGCGTGAAGCTATGCTCTCAAAAGAAATGGAAATGGGAGCCAATGTCTCCAGTGTATCCGAACCCTGGCTGCACTTATAGTATGAGCATCACGCAGTCTACCGATTGTAGACCCTACAAACTGAACAAGTCAAAAGGCCAGCTCCTGAATCAGGAACTGGCCTTTTGTGCATAAAAGAATGAGTGAAGAACTAAAGCCATTCACCACGATCTGCACTGATCGCCATTACAGGCTGGTGGAGAGGACGGATGTGTACAGCAGCCGTTTTGAAGCCAGGCATTCGGCAGAACGGATCAAGTTCTGTCCGGGTCGCCCGATTTACATTTTGCACACCGCCCCAATGCATGGGTACGAAGAGTGTGTCTTCGCGGATATTCGGTTTAATCCGGCTGCGCACGGTGAAGCTTCCTCGCTGTGATGTGATTTCCACCCACTCTCCATCCCTGATATGCCAGCGCCGCGCTGTACGTGGATGTATTTCCACAAAATTTTCAATCTCGCGCGCGGTTAGCGAGGGACTTCTGCGCGTTTGTTCGCCTGTCAAATAATGAGCCAGCACGCGGCCGTTCGTCAGAATAAGCGGGTATTCCTCAGACGTCTGCTCTGCGGCTCCACTGCTTTCAACCACCGTAAAAACAGCTTTTTGATCAGAAAGGGCAAAGCTTTCCCGAAACATCGTATCCATACCCGCCTCGTCCGGTGACGGGCATGGCCAATATACACCTTCCTCACGACGCAGCCTGCTATACGTGATCCCGTAATAGTCGGCAGCACCGCCTCGACTGGCAAGCCGCAACTCTTCAAAGATATGCTCAGCATCCTTGTACGAGAAGTAGCCGCCCTTGTCGAGCCTTGCAGCTATTTGACATAAAATACGCCAGTCATCTCTAGCCTCGCCCGGAACAGGCCTCGCTGCTTCCCGCAACAGAACGCGCCCCTCCAGATTGGTCATCGTCCCGGTGTTCTCCAGGTAAGATGTGACAGGCAATACAATGTCGGCCATCCGCGCTGTTTCAGTAAGGAACATATCCGCCACAACCAGCAGATTCAGCTTTTTCAGCCCTTCCTCCACGAGTCGAGCATTCGGATTGGATACGACAGGATTAGAGCCCATCACGAACAGCGTCTCAATTTCTCTCTGATGAACGAGTTCCATCATTTCATAGGCCGATACTCCTTTTCCCGGCAGGCTGTCTGGCTCAATTCCCCACACCGATGCCACATAGGCACGATCCGTCTCATTCTCAATTGATCTGTAGCCGGGGAGCTGATCCGCCTTCTGTCCGTGTTCCCGCCCCCCTTGTCCGTTACCCTGACCCGTGACGGCCCCGTAACCACAGCCTTCCCGGCCAATCTTGCCGGTGGCCAGCACCAGATTAAGAAAGGCACGTACTGCCATATGTCCATCTGTATGCTGCTCGACCCCTCTGGCCGTAAAAACGATGCCCGTATTTGCAGCGCCAAAAGCGCGCGCGGCCTGTCGAATCACCTCTGGCTCAATTCCGCATAGCACAGCTGATTCGTTCAGATTTACACTGTTTAAATGAGTCTTCAGTTGCTCATAGCCGTTAGTCCGCTTGCGGATAAACTCCTCATTCACAAATCCCTCATCCACGATGACCTTTAGTATGGCATTGGCCAGCGTTGCATCTGTACCGGGTCTGATTTGTACATGTAGATCAGCAGCTGCCGCCGTTGGGGTCGCACGAGGGTCAATGACAATGATATACGCCCCATTCTCCTTGGCCTGGTGAAAGTAAGGCATAAGTGTAGGCTGGCATTCAGCAATATTTGTACCTGCGAGCACAATACACTGAGCTAACGGAATGTCTGCCAACCTGCAGGTCAGTCCACGGTCAATACCAAACACCTTGCTGCCAGCAGATGCAGCGGCTGACATACAGAAGCGGCCATTGTAGTCGATATAGCGCGTACCTACAGCCACTCTGGCAAATTTACCAAGTAAATAAGCCGTTTCATTCGATAGCGAGCCGCTGCCGTATATGCCAATTGCATCAGGACCCTGTACGGACAGTGTTGAAGAGAGACTACTGGCGACAGCATCCAGCGCCTCTTCCCATGTGACCGGCACAAGCTCGCCTGATTTACGCATAAGAGGTCGCAGTAGCCTTTCCGGATGGATTGCATGCTGATAGGCATTCATCCCCTTGATGCACATCCTGCCCTGCGAGGCTGCGTTAGATTTCCCTTCTGCCCTGTATACCGTGCGAGTGACACCAGCAAGTGTCTCCGTATCTGTGCTAACGGTCAGCTTACATTGCACGCTACAAAACGGACACTGTGTATCAATCACTGTCGGTACGTGTAACGTCCCCTCCGGTTTGCTTTCTTCTGACTGACACATAAAGTCTCCCCCTCTCCATTCGTCACAATTTCATTGTCTGCACACGCAAGAACAGTCACTACACTTCCCACACTTCCTGCTTAACCAGTCACCCTGTCAGCAATGTAATCCCGCTGGTTGCCCGCCAATCCGCTTCGAAGAGTCGCATCAAGTACGCTCTCCCGCAGCACCAAAACGTCAGTCCGTTCAATCCATTCCCACATCTTCTCCCCATACCGTGCGTTATACCGATACATTTGCAAGCAAGCCGTAGCCATCAAAACCGCTTCTTCCGCGTTCTCCTCTACTCCAATCAGCCGTCCCTGGCGAACCGGATGCTCCGCATGACCACCAGCATAAACTTCCCACCCAGCTGGTGATCGGGATAGTCCGATGTCGTGAACAAGTACACCCCCCGGATACTCCGGGCCCAGGCAAACTGCAACTGCAATTGGCGCCGGCAATGCGCGGCTCCCCCAGACAGCCGACAGCCGTTTTTTCAGCCAGGCTGCTTCTGCAAAAGCTTCGCCGCCCATCTGAAAGGACTCAGAAAACAACTGACTCTCGGCCTGGATCGCAACATCCCCAACCAATTGGCCTGATGCAGACATGTCCCGCAATCCAAGGGATTCCAGGTAGTAAAGTACAGCCGGACGGCATAATTCACAACCCTGTTGTCTGGTCCAGCCGAGACGGGTCACGACTTCCACTGGAGTCTGACATCGTGCGGTTACCATGGCTGTCTTAAGCAAATCATGATCGTAGTGCGTACATCCGCATACAGGAACAACTTCTTGGACAGCCGGAGCAGCTACAGCTCCTGCAATTGCCGTTGGGGACGAAGCATTTTTGACCAATGCAGCCACCAGCGGCCGACACCCTCCACAGGAAGCGGATGCCTTGGTCCGATTTTTCACCTCTTCTACTGTCTTTAGCTTATCTATAGTGATCGCTCGCAAAATGGCCCCCTTACTCACGCTGTTGCACGCACACACCGTTTCCTCTTCCGGTAGCTTGGCAGCCTCTTCCTCCGCTCTGCTTACACCTCTATCTTGTGATGTAAGCTCTGCTGTCGGCGCTCCGCGTCGTACCATTCCAAGCAGTGAGTTGCTTTCCGCCGTATCTCCAAACAAAATAGCGCCAGTGACAGCATGGTTTCGCATCATCACTTTTTTGTAAGTCCCCCGTATACCGTCATATTCTATCACTGCTGTCTCGTTTCCCTCTTCGCGAATGTCTCCTGCGGAAAACACATGCATCCCCACAACCTTGAGCTGCGCATACGGAATCGACCCTTCATAGGGAGCTGTTTCACGGCCACAAATGACTTTTGCCAATACTTTACACTGCTCATACAACGGCGCCACCAGCCCATATGAAATTCCACGGTGCTCAGCACATTCACCAACTGCGTAAATACCGGGAATATTTGTGCGCATATAATCATCTACGACAATAGCATGGTTGACTTTCAGACCACTGGCCTGTACTAAATCCGTATTCGGCCGGATACCAACCGCCAACACAACCAAATCGCTCTCCAGCCTATTTCCGTCCGAAAACATCAGTCCCTGCGCCCTGTTCCGTCCCATAATGTTGACCGTTTTCTTTGCTAGATGAAACCGCATCCCCTGTTGCTCCAGCTCCCGTTGCAGAAGAGCAGCCGCTGTTCGGTCAAGCTGACGATTCATAAGGTACTGTGCATTATGGACAACTTCGACCTCCATTCCAAGATTCAGCAGACCTTGTGCGGCCTCAAGCCCCAACAGCCCTCCTCCAATGACCGTGGCCTTCCTGTAAGTTTTGGCATATTCAGCCATGGTTTCACAATCACTCGCATCTCGAAAAGCGATTACTCCCTGTTTCTGGACTCCGGGAATGGGAGGTATGAAGGGCAATGAGCCGGTTGCCAGTATGAGTATATCGTACGGCTCTTTAATGCCCGTTTCCGTTTCCACTGTACGAGCTGCAATATCTATGTCACGGACACGTTCGCCGGCATATAGCCTGACTCCGTTTTCTTCATACCACGCCCAGTCATGAGTGACGATATGTTCGAATGAACTTTTATCCTGCAGCATTTTGGACAAGAGCACTCGGTTGTACCCAGGACGGGGCTCTGCACCAAAAATCGTAATTTGAAACTGACCCGGCTCCAGTTCGAGTATTTCCTCTACGCATTTGATACCTGCCATACCGTTGCCAACGATGACCAGTTTTTTCACCATAACGAACCAGCCCCATTCTTCACATAAAATAAGACAGAAAAAGCCCTTCTCCAATCAAAGGAAAAGGGCACCATTGCCGTAAATGCCGACACATCGTTGTGCCGATATGTACCTAAGATTAATGAATTGTAAGCATCATGTCAATATTGAATACATAAAACCTGTGTTTTTTATCTCAAATTTATTTATTTGACGGATTGTCAAGTCAAGTGCGACAGTTCCTG
>NZ_ASSB01000017.1:0-360 GCF_000520755.1 Paenibacillus sp. 1-18 | reverse complement strand
CTGCAAGAGGCCGTGCAACGGCTGCAACAGCTGGAGACAGTGAATGAGCAATTGAGTGAAGCTGAACAGGAGTACGCCCTTCAGGAGAAACGGCTTGCGCAAGCTGACGAACACCTGAAGCTGACGGAGCAGGAGACACAGGAGACGGAGGCGCGGCGTTCTGCCCTTGCTGCACAGGCGGCTGCAAGTATCGAGGCGCTAGTGACGCTGGAAACGGAAATCACGGCCGACGTGTCGGCACTGGCAGCCGAGGAGGAGCAACTGCGCCACAAGCTCCGCGCCGAGGAATTGGGCCGTCTCGCACAGCGTTTAGCTTCTGAGCTGCGCGAGGGCGAGCCGTGCGCGGTATGCGGCTCGCTG